>CACZSZ010000075.1 GCA_902783945.1 uncultured Lachnospiraceae bacterium | reverse complement strand
GCGTCAGTCTGGAATCCTCCCGCGTTTTTTATGCCGCAGGCCTGATCATTGCGGGAATTCTTTCGGAAAAAAACAGAAAATACGGTGCCTTCTGTACGGTAGCCGCACTGGTGACACCTTTTCTGATCCTCGCACTTGCCGGCGAACCGCTGTCTCAGACCATTTTCTGGGCTTTAGATTATTTTGTATTCGCCTTTTTCTCCGTATACCGGACCCTTCTTTTCTCGGATCTTTCCCTGAAATACACGCTGCCCTTTATTGCAGGTTTCGGTCTGCTGTTCGGACGTCTCGGCGACGTTGCAGGAACACTGATAAACAGTGTTCTGAGCGGCCGCACCACATGGCTCGTCACGCTTGCCGCACTGCTGTTCGTCCTGACTCTGATTCCGTTTTTCCGCCTGTACCAGACACTGTATATGCCTGTTCCCAGACAGAATGATCGTCCGGGAGAGCAGGAAATCTTCGAACACTTCTCCTCCCGTTTCGAACTCTCTGCCAGAGAGCAGGATGTACTGCGGCTTCTTCTTGATAAAAAGACCAATCCGGAAATCGCGGAAGCGCTGTTCATTTCTGATCGCACCGTGAAATTCCATATCCACAATCTGCTGGCAAAAACAGGCAGCAAAAACCGCACGGAACTTCTGGCGAAATACCGTGCGGAGACACCTGGCTGAGTGAAAGGTGCGGATCAGTCTTTTTCTGCTTTCACCACATCATACACAAACACCTCGGAAATCTCTCTGTCATAGCCCGGATAAAACCCGCGCGGCATCCCGAGAATAATGCGGGCTCCGCGATTATAAAGAAGAAGAAACTGTCCGTACTTTTTATCAAATGACAGTCCCTCGATCTCACCCTGGAAAGTCACGTCATCAAATGTTCTCTCCAGCACGACCGTGGCGGCGGTCGCACCCGGTTCGGCTTTCGTGCGGTACATGTGATCAGGTTCGCCGTTGTCTGCTTCGCCGTCGTCCGCCGTCATATAGAGCTGCCCGTCGTAATACGCGATCCCCTGCAGCCACTGCGGAGGCATCTGCAGATGAACCTTCCCGAGATATGCCCCGTTCTCCAGATCATATTTGTAGATGTAGCGGCCGCTCTCTTCTCCTACCCAGGAACACATCCATACGATACTATGATCCGGATCCACCGCAATACCGGCGCATTCCTTCTGCCCGCTCTCCGGTTCAAAAGGAAAGGTCCGCTTCAGTTCCAGTGTATCCGCGTCATAGACAGCAATCTGGATATTCTTCCCCTCGCCGTCCATAAAATACTCTGCTCCGACATACAATTCTCCGTTGTATACATCGATATCCCCGATATGATTGACTTCTTTTTCATAGCCCCGGAAAGGATCGGTATTTTCTGCCTCCGCATTCCATTCGCGATCATAACGCGTCAGCGTCGTACTGCCGCTGACCCAGTAGTGATCTCCTTCGCAGCAGATCCCCTGCCGCCCGTTAACTTCCACCGCTTTATTCAGAGTATAAATGTGTGCAGGCAGCATCCGCGCCCTGTCCGTTTCCGGTCTCGTATTTATATGTTCCATATATCTTTCTCCTCCGCAGGCACATCCGTTTTCACCATTATGTCGCAAAAAACGTCTCATGACAATAATCCAGGATACCGGTCTGCCAACATGATTGACTTATTCTCTTTTCCATATTGACTATTTACTCTTCATAAGCTATGCTCTTCTTGTCCGCGGAAAGAAGTTCTGACCGTCCGGACTTAACAGAAACCTGTACTCCGAAGACAAGGATCCGATCCGCGTTCAGGAAGAAGGAAGAGAGACCGGTATCGATCCGGTCCGCCGTGTGCATTTTCTCATCCTCCCTGCCGGATTGGCCGGGAGGATGTTTTTTATGGAAACACGCGTCGCCGTCATAGGCATTATTGTAAAAGAAACCGACTCCACAGGAAGACTGAATACCCTGCTGCATGAATACGGCAGCTATATCGTCGGAAGAATGGGGATCCCGTATCAGAAACGCGGTATTAACATCGTGTCGATCGCTATCGATGCACCAAGTGATGTGATATCGGCCCTGACCGGCAAGATTGGCCGTCTTCCGGGAATCAGTGTGAAAGCCGCTTATGCACCGCTGTGAATGTGCCGCTGCACAGATCCCTGACAGGAACAGAAATATGAAAGAACTGCTCGGCAAACTGAATACGGCGCATGCTCTGACGCTTTCTGAATACGAAGCTCTTATCCTGGGTATGGATGAGGATTCGCGGACATACGCGGCAGAACTGGCTGTTTCCCACAGAAAGCGTATCTACGGGACAGATATTTTTGTGCGCGGTCTGATCGAATTTACCAATTACTGCCGGAATGACTGTTTCTACTGCGGGATACGCCGGAGCAACCGGAACGCAGAACGCTACCGGCTGACGTCAGAAGAAATTCTCTCCTGCTGCCGGGAAGGCTACCGGCTTGGATTCCGTACATTCGTGCTGCAGGGCGGAGAAGATCCGTACTGCACCGATGACCGCATGGTGCCCCTTGTAAAGACGATCCGGGAGGCGTACCCGGACTGTGCGATCACGCTTTCCCTGGGCGAGCGCCCGCGGGACAGCTATCAGGCTCTGTTTGACGCCGGTGCGGACCGCTATCTGCTGCGGCATGAAACAGCAGACTCCCTGCACTATGCAAAGCTGCACCCCGCGGAACTTTCCTGGGAACACCGGATGCAGTGTCTGCGGGAACTGAAAGAGATCGGTTATCAGACAGGCTGCGGTTTCATGGTCGGTTCGCCGTATCAGACAGCCCGCTCCCTGGCGGAAGATCTGCTCTTTGTGCAGAAATTTCAGCCGGCCATGTGCGGCATCGGACCGTTCATTCCTCACCGGGACACACCATTTGCCGGACGTCCTGCCGGCACGCTGGAGATGACGCTCTATCTGCTCTCGATCCTGCGCCTGATCAAACCGGATCTGCTGCTGCCGGCAACAACAGCCCTCGGCACGATCCATCCGAGGGGCCGGGAGCTGGGCATAGAAGCCGGTGCCAACGTCGTCATGCCAAACCTCTCACCGACCGGTGTGCGCGATAAATATCTGCTCTATGACAACAAGATCTGTACCGGAGAAGAGTCCGCTCAATGTGTCGGCTGTCTGGAGACACGCATGAAAAGCATCGGATATACGATCGTCCAGAACCGCGGCGATCCGGCGGACTCGGCAGAAACGGAAACAAAATGCAGTCAGCATGTTTAAGATAAAGAACCCGAACACTCAGAAAGGAAGGTATGCATCTATGGCTATTTACGACCCCAAATCTCTCAAAGCGGATGAATTCATAAATCATGAAGAGATCCTGGAGACCCTGCAGTATGCAGAAGAAAACAAAAATAATGTCGAACTGATCGACGCGATCCTGGAAAAGGCACGTCCGCGCTGGGAAAACGGTATCCTCCACTGCAAAGGACTGACACACCGCGAAGCATCCGTGCTTCTGGCCTGTGATATTCCGGAAAAAGTCGAGGCCATGTATAAGCTGGCCGAGGATATCAAGCTGCAGTTCTACGGCAACCGCATCGTGATCTTTGCGCCACTGTATCTCTCGAATTACTGCATCAACGGCTGCCTGTACTGCCCGTATCACGCCAAAAACAAAACCATCCCCCGCAAAAAACTGACGCAGGAAGAAGTCCGTGCCGAAGTCATTGCCCTTCAGGATATGGGGCACAAGCGTCTTGCGATCGAGGCGGGCGAACATCCGACGGAGAATCCGATCGAATACATTCTGGAATGCATCAATACTATCTACAGCATCAAGCATAAAAACGGCGCGATCCGCCGCGTCAACGTAAACATCGCCGCGACGACCGTCGAGAATTATAAAAAACTGCATGACGCCGGCATCGGCACCTACATCCTCTTCCAGGAGACCTATCACCGGAAAGGCTACGAAGAACTGCATCCGACCGGTCCGAAGTCTGACTACGCCTATCACACAGAGGCTATGGACCGCGCCATGGAGGGCGGCATCGACGACGTCGGTCTCGGTGTCCTCTTCGGTCTGGACAAGTACCGCTATGAATTTGCGGGTCTGCTGATGCATGCAGAACATCTTGAGGCCGTACACGGCGTCGGTCCGCACACGATCAGCGTACCGCGCGTCAAACCGGCGGACGACATCGATCCTACGGAATTCGACAATTCTCTGACCGACGAGATGTTCGAAAAGATCATCGCCTGCATCCGGATCGCTGTGCCGTACACTGGCATGATCATCTCTACCAGAGAGAGTGAAGAAGTGCGTAAAAAAGCCCTTGCCATGGGCATTTCGCAGATCAGCGGCGGCTCCCGCACATCCGTCGGCGGCTATACTGAAGAAGAGCGCCCGCACGACACGGAGCAGTTCGACGTCTCCGACCAGAGGACCCTGGATGAGGTCATAGGCTGGCTGATCGAGCTCGGCTATATTCCGTCCTTCTGCACGGCCTGCTACCGCGAAGGCCGCACCGGCGACCGGTTCATGAGCCTGTGCAAGTCCGGACAGATCCAGAACTGCTGCCATCCGAACGCCCTGATGACACTCGGTGAGTACCTGACCGACTACGCTTCCGCCGACACGAAAGAAAAGGGTATGAAGCTGATTGAAAAGGAACTGATGAATATCCCGAAAGAGAAAGTACGCGAGATCGCAAGGGAAAATCTGAAAGAGATTTATAACTCGAACCGCCGTGATTTCCGGTTCTGATCGCGGAAATGAAAGGAAACTGCCATGAGCCTCCAGAACACGCCTTCTTCAGAACGTGTCCATATCGCTTTTTTCGGTGTCCGGAATGTCGGGAAATCCAGTGTCGTCAACGCCGTGACCGGCCAGGAACTTTCCATCGTTTCTGATGTGAAAGGAACAACGACAGATCCAGTGAAAAAGACAATGGAACTGCTGCCGATCGGACCGGTGGTGATCATCGATACCCCCGGCATCGACGATGTGGGAGAACTGGGCGAAGAGCGGGTCCGCCGCACAAAACGGATCCTGAACCAGACGGATGTCGCCGTGCTGGTTATCTCTGCACCGGAAGGTATGCACACGGCTGACCGGGAACTGATCCGGCTCTTTCAGCAAAAAAATATCCCGTTTCTGATCGCGCTCAATAAGACGGATCTGGTTAAGGATCCTGCTGACTGTTCCTTTGCCGTGCATTCCTCTGAAGAAACCGAAACATTCTCCGCCGTTCCTGTCAGTGCTTTGACCGGAGAGGGTATATGGGATTTGAAAGAGGCGCTCGGAAAACAGGCTAAAGCAGTCTCTTCCGAGAGACCTCTGGTGCGCGATCTGGTCGAGCCGGGTGATCCGGTAATCCTGGTCGTACCCATTGATAAAGCAGCTCCCAAAGGCCGTCTGATCCTGCCGCAGCAGATGGTGATCCGAGATCTGCTGGATGTGGGTGCCGCTCCCGTTGTTGTCCGGGACCTGGAGTATCCCGATATTCTGAAAACCCTTTTCGGGATATCGATGCCTTCCCCGGATCTCAATGGAAATACTCCCCGCCCTGCCCTTGTGATCACAGACTCTCAGGTCTTCGGCAAGATCAGCGCACAGACGCCGACGGACATTCCGCTGACCTCCTTCTCGATGCTCATGGCCCGTTATAAGGGCAATCTGGAACAGGCCGTGCACGGCGCAAAATCCATCCACGAATTACGGGAAGGTGATACGGTTCTCATTTCCGAAGGCTGTACGCACCACCGTCAGTGCGGAGATATCGGCACCGTCAAACTGCCGAAATGGCTGGAAGATTTTACCGGAAAAAAACTGCAGTACGCTTTCACCTCGGGAAACGACTTCCCGGAGGATCTCAGCCCGTACCGGCTGGTCATTCACTGCGGAGGGTGTATGCTGAACGAACGTGAAATGCAGTCCCGTGCGCAGCATGCGCTGGACGAACAGGTTCCCATGACCAACTACGGGGTCGCGATTGCCGAGATCCACGGGATCCTGGACCGCTGTGTGCAGCCGCTTCTGCACTGATCCGGCCACATTTCTGAAAAATATATTTAATAAACATTTCAGCACTCTCATATTGAGAGTGCTGATAATTTTGTGTATAATAGTGTCGCACAGCGTAAATAAACGGTTGTCTGCGCATACTGCAGCACACACATAAAGAAAGAGGTTACTGTATGGACGAATTGAAAACTCCGAGACGTCCCCTGATGACATATTATATGATCGCTATTGTCGCCATTCTGCTCTTGAATATCTTTATCTTCCCGCTGATGAATTCCCGCCGGATCACGGAAGTGGATTACGGCACTTTCATGAAAATGACAGAGGAAGGAAAGATCAAAGAGGTCGAAATGCAGACCAATCAGATTCTTTTTTCTGATAAGGATGATGCCCTGTATAAGACCGGCATCATGAAAGACGACGGCCTGGTGGACCGCCTGTATGATTCCGGCGTCACCTTCTCCAGCCAGATCGTTACACAGACCAGTCCCCTTCTGTCTTTCCTGCTGTCCTGGCTGATCCCCATCGGTATTCTCCTGCTGCTCGGAAGGATGGTGCGCAGCAGGCTCCAGAATAAAGAGAGCGGAGGCAACGCCATGTTCTTCGGGGGAAATCCCTTCGGAGGATTCGGAAAAAGCAACGCCAAGATCTATGTCAAATCCTCTGACGGCATCCGCTTTCAGGACGTTGCCGGCGAGGACGAGGCAAAAGAAAATCTGCAGGAAATTGTAGAATACCTGCACGACCCGAAGAAATATGAAGAAATCGGCGCTTCCATGCCCAAGGGTGTACTGCTCGTCGGACCTCCCGGAACCGGAAAGACCATGCTGGCCAAAGCCGTGGCCGGCGAAGCTAACGTTCCTTTCTTTTCCATGTCCGGCTCTGAATTCGTCGAGATGTTTGTCGGTATGGGTGCCTCCAAGGTCCGTGATCTGTTCAGTCAGGCCAAGGAAAAAGCCCCCTGTATCGTCTTTATTGATGAGATCGACGCCATCGGCAAGAAACGTGACGGTCAGTTATCCACAAATGATGAACGGGAACAGACGCTGAACCAGCTCCTGACCGAAATGGACGGATTTGAAGGAAACAACGGCGTCGTCATTCTGGCGGCGACCAACCGTCCGGAGTCTCTGGATCCTGCCCTTACCCGTCCGGGCCGCTTTGACAGGCGTGTTCCCGTGGAACTTCCGGACCTGCAGGGACGCGAAGATATCCTGAAGGTTCACGCAAAGAAAATCAAGATAGCGGATAATATCGATTTCGGGAAAATCGCCAGAATGGCCGCCGGAGCTTCCGGCGCGGAACTGGCCAATATCATCAACGAAGCTGCTCTGCGGGCAGTCCGCGACGGCAGACGGTATGTGACCCAGCCGGATCTGGAGGAAAGCATTGAGGTCGTTATTGCAGGATATCAGAAAAAGAACGCTATCCTCACAACCAAAGAAAAACTGATCGTATCCTATCATGAGATCGGGCACGCCCTGGTCGCCGCAAAACAGACAAACAGTGCACCCGTGACCAAGATCACGATCATTCCGCGTACTTCAGGAGCCCTGGGATACACCATGCAGGTCGACGAGGATAATCATTATCTGATGACCAGGGAAGAGATGGAAAATAAAATTGCCACCCTGACCGGCGGACGCGCAGCCGAAGAAGTGGAATTCGGCACCATCACGACCGGTGCCTCCAATGACATTGAACAGGCGACAAAACTGGCACGCGCCATGATCACCCGCTACGGTATGAGCGATGAATTCGATATGGTTGCCATGGAGACGCTGAACAATCAGTACCTCGGCGGTGACACCTCCCTCGCCTGCTCTGCCGAGACGCAGAGCGCCATTGACAAAAAAGTGGTCGAACTGGTTCGGACCCAGCACGAAAAAGCAAAACAGATCCTGCTGGACAACAAGACAAAACTGGATGAGCTGGCACAGCATCTGTATGAAAAAGAAACCATTACAGGTGAGGAATTCATGGCCATTCTGGAAAAGTAAACATATAAGAATTATTTCCCTATTCTCCGGTCATGTGATAAAGTAATATTCAGGATTGAATTTATATTCGGGGGGATAGATATCATGGCAGAATACAGGGGGAATCGGATACGGGCATGGATGACCACCCGTACAGCAAAAAGAGGCTTTCTCGCAGTTCTGGCCTTGATCCTGCTCCTCGGCACAGCCATTCCGGCTGCCGCCGTACCGTTTACATCCACCGACGGAGTGATCTCCATCAATCTTCCGAACGGAAACTGGTCTGAGATTGAAGATCCGGACCACTGGATCGCTCTGTCGGACGGTTCCAATCTGATCACGATCCAGCATTTTTCCAATGGTGAAAAACTGCCGGCGATCCCTGCAGCCGCTTCGCCGTATATCCGGACTATGTCCGCATCGGTCTCCACGGAAAATGAGGTGTTCGTCGCCTTCGCCTACATAACAGATACCGACGCGGCATATGACATCTATGAGGCTCTCACTTCTCTCCGGATCCTGCAATATGACACAAAGACAGCTGCCGCCCGCAGCAGTGTCACCGCCAGCGATTTCAGTGTTTCGCCGGCAGATATGACACTGTACGTAAATGTAAGTGAGGAAGACGGCGGGGCTTTGAACGTAAGAAAAGGTTTCTCCACAAAGAGTGATCTCCTGGGCAAACTGGACAACGGAACAGCCGTACAGATAACCGGCATCGTGCAGCTGCGGGGCGATGATTACGGCTGGTACAGAATTGATTATAATGGCGGCTCCGGCTATGTATCGGCAGATTATCTGAGCGGTGAGACACCCGTCTATGCAGAAGAACAGGAAGAATACTGATCCTGCATCTCAACAGCATCTCCCTACGGCTGGCTCTCTTCCCTCATTGCCTCACTGGATTTGATATGCCGGCCCACGATTTCGGACACCTCCGAGATCGTGGTAAACGTGCTCCCCTTCACACTGGTGATGATCTGTTTCAGATCGTGCAGTTCTGCTCTTGTCACAACACAGTACAGAACATCTTTTGTCTCATTGCTGACATATCCCTCACCCTTCATAAACGTGACTGTCCGTCCTAGCCGGGCATAGATCTGTTCCGCCAGTTCTTTTCCGTTATCGGAAATGATCATGACCGATTTGGTACTGTTAAATCCGACTTCCACGATGTCGATCACACGGGATGTGATCACGTACATGACCAGAGAATACATGCCTCTGTCCAGCCCGAACAGGGCACCCGCGACAGAATAAATGATCACATTCATAAGCAGGATGATCGGGCCCGTGGAAAAAGAGACCTTTCTGTTCAGGATGATCGCGACGATCTCCGTACCGTCCAGACATCCGCCGCCGCGCAGTACCAGCCCGACACCGACACCCAGAAAAACACCGCCGAAAATCGTGCCCAGAAACACATCATACGTCGCGTTGAGAAGCGGTCTGAAAACAGATGTCATGACAGAAAACAAGATCATGGCATAGGCGGCCTTGATCAGGAACACATGTCCTATTTTGCGCCAGCCTATGAAAAGAAACGGCAGATTAATGATCACCATCAATACACCGAGACTGATCGGCAGGAAATGTGCCAGGATCATACTCACACCGACGACTCCGCCGTCAAAAACCTTGGTCGGCACCAGAAATTCTTCCAGCGCAAACGCCGCGATTATGGATCCGGCTGTCAACTGAAGAAAAGACACGATCTGCTCTTTTACTCTTTGCTTTTTCACAGTATTGCCCTCCATGATACAGCGTTTTAATCATTGTATCATGAATCGGTGCTTTCCGCCTCCCAAAGAATCCATGTTCCCAAACTGCGGGCCGCCCATGCCGACAGTACCTGTGATCACTGCCGTGGAATCCGCAATGATCTCTTCAGCTGTATCTCCCACCATGATCGTATATGTCTTTCCTACTTCCAGTTCAGGACAGCTGAGGGCCACAGAATTAAAAGCACATTCTGCCGTATAAGCAAGCAGTATCTCCCCGTCTTCATTTACAATCTGTACTTCTGTCCCGGCTTCCGCAGATGATTCCAGATTATATAATATGCCAACCTGTGCTGAACCGGCGTCAAATCCTTCCGCCATGGAAGATCCGCCGCAGGCCGCGATGGTTCCGCCTGTCACCTCAAGAACACCGCCGCTTTCAGAAGCATAATCGATCGCGCTGTTGCTCCCGTCAGTACCTTCCATACTGATCCTTACCTCTCCTCCCGTGATATAAATATCTCCGTTGGAGTCCAGACCGTCTGCGTCTCTTCCGTCCTCGTTGATGATCGTGACGCTTCCGCCGCTGATGCGGATCCAGGTATCCTCAATCGCTGTCTCTTCCTGCTGCGGCATCTCCGGCATTTCTCCGTTTTCTTCCCACTGCGGCATCTCCGGCATCTCTCCGTTTTCTTCCAACTGCGGCATCTTCGGCATTTCTCCGTTTTCTCCTCCCGGCGGATTACCTTCACTCATGCGGCCCTGCATCCTGTCGCCAAAACCGTGCATATCGCCTGCCGGATTTCCATTTCCTGTCTGCATATCGCTGTTTCCATTGGCATTTATACCGTCATCCTCCGGATAAATAGTTACATCTCCCCCGGCAATATTGATCGTCTTTGCCTCGATCCCTTCATAACATTCTTCAATCAGGATCGTTCCGTCCAAAACAGCTGCCGCCGCTTCCGAATGGATCCCGTCATCCCCGGATCTGATGACTATATCTCCCCCGGCAGCCGTGATGTCTCCGGCGGCGTGGATCCCGTCTCCTTCACTGACGATCCTGTATGTACCTGACTCGATATACAGATACCCGTTTTGTGACGCACCATCGATATCGATCCCTTCATCAACTGCCGTGATCGTAAGCCCGACATCTTTCATCCGCAGGCTGTCATTGACATGGATCCCGTCCCCAGCGGCATCGATCGTGATCATGCCGCCGGTGATCACAAGATCATCGTTTGCTTCAATCCCATGTTTATACGTTCCTGTGATCGTCAGACTGCCGCTGCCGTTGATCGTCAGATCATCATGTGCATATATGACGCCGCCGGTGCCGTCTGCCAGAGCTTCTTCCGAATAATCTTCCCCGGAAGAAAGAAGATTCTCTGTACCCTCTGCCAGTGTCAGAAAGACCTTATCCGCCTGATCCACGCGGATGCAGGCATCATCCGAGCAAAAGATCTCCACGCCATTGAGCAGGATCCACACTTTTGAAGCGTCTTCGGCGTCTATGACAATACTGCCGTCCGAAAGCGTGCCGGACACAACATATTTCCCGGCGTTACGGATATATACACTTCCGTCATACGCATAAGCTCCCTGCCCGGAAACGGATATATCCTCCCCTTCCAGCACGATTGACGTCGCTTTATCCGTACTCCACCCGGCATCCTGATCATTATCCGTAAAATAGACAGAATCCGAATTTGCCTCGGCGTCCGCATCCACAACACGGGTCAGACCGAACGCCTCACCGTTCATGAAGAAGATGGTTCCGAGCATTGCGATGATGATCACAATGATGCAGATTTTATCGAAGTGTTTACTTGTTGACATGACCTGTCCTTCCTGTTTCCAATGGGTCTGTTGTTTCCTTCGCCGTGCTCCCATCTCGCGTCCTTGCGGACGCTTCGCTATGAGCACTTAGCGACCGTATTCTGGTCGCTTACGTGCGATGCATGCCGGGCCCTTAGCGAGTTGTACGAGCTTAGTAGCCCGGCCGATGGAGGGCTTCGCCGTTGTTCCTTCGCCGTGCTCCCATCTCGCGTCCTTGCGGACGCTTCGATGGCGGGCTTCGCCCTATGATCCGTCGCACAAGCAGTTTTTCCTGCAAGCAGGAAACTGCTTTCTGCTCCGTATCGCACGGCTCAGGGTTATCCCATGTATTCTCCGTTGTAGCTGACGAGGACTGCGCTTTCTACGCCGTCCAGATCGGACAGTGTGTTGATAAATGCCGTATCGTCCTCCTTCAGACGTATCTCATAATTCAGTTCAATTTCGTTTTTCCGAACGGTTTTGCTTTTTACTGCACAGCGTTTTGTCTGCTGCTTCAAAAAGTCTGTCGCCTCTGATTCTGCAATCTGTCCGTCACAGCGCAGTACAACGATATACGGATTGGAGTTATCCTTACGGTTTGCGAAGATCAGCAGAATGATCCCTATCAGAACGCTTCCGAAAACCGCCAGCGGGATCATTCCCGCAGCCAGAACTATACCGGCAGCGATCGCCCAGAACAGGAACGCAATATCCATCGGCTCCTTGATCGCGGCACGGAAACGTACAATAGACAGGGCGCCGACCATACCGAGCGACAGCACTACGTTTGACGTGACCGCCAGGATCACCAGTGTGGTGATCATCGTCAGTGCCACCAATGTGACGCCAAAACTGGACGCGTACATGACACCGGCATAGGTTTTCTTATAAATCAGAAAGATAAACAGACCGATCGCAAAGGCCAGAACCATGGCCAGAACCATATCGAACACACTGACAGCCGTCACATTTTCCAAAAACCCGGATTTAAAAATATCACTGAAACTCATATGCTTCTCCTTCTTTTCTTTAATAATCCTTATACTGCAAACCAGCTTTGCTCCCTATCCATATACCCTGCACTGAGCATATTTGGAAAAAGCGGTCGCCCGCCGCCCCGGCATCTGTACGATCATCCGGATAACTGACGGAAGAAATTCATCCCACTTGACTTCCAGCAGGATCGGCGTATCTCCGGCCGGTATTGTCACACACTCCGTATTCAGAAAATCCGTCGCATGCAGCCCGGTCCGTATATCATAATCAAGAGTAACTCTCACGTTTCCCGGACCATAGATAAACGGCTCTCTCGTATAATCCACAATTGTCTTTGGCCGCAGCCCCTGATACCGCATCTTACAGTATAATTCCTGAATCAGCGGCCGGTCGGCGGCAGAAGGCATCCAGCTGATGTGACCGTCCACGATTTTCTGTGCCTCTTCCGCTGTCAGGACTGCACTGTATTTACTGCCCAGTCCGTTCCTCCTGCTTTTTTTCTCCAGATGAATAAGAGAAGTATCTCCGTTGTAATACCGGATCCGGAATTTTTCCCGTCGGTTGACCCCGTTGATCTTTTCTCGGAGGGCCTTATCCTCCGCATTGTCAAAATACAGGCTGCGTATCAGGTATTTTCCGTCAATGGCATGCGGATCCTGCTGCATCACCGCACTCAGGCGGGAACGCAGTGCAAACATGTCACTGTAAGTCAGAATATGTTTCCATTCATGTCTGTAACGAGTTTCTTTCATGACTCTTACCTCCCCTTTTTCTTTCGGGTAAGTTTTACCGTGCTGTCATATTTACATACGAACCTTATATGAACCTTAAATCATTTTGTGAGAAACAAAAAAGAGTCTGCATGCGACTCTTTTATTTCCCGGAAAATGTGCTATGATAAAGTCTGCGCTCTGCGCAGCCTGTACAGGCCTGGAATAGACTTATCACAGATTTACTTTAAAGATTACACAAAAGAACTGCACAGAAATGAACTCTATACGATCTCACAGAACAGCCCGCAGTACAAACAACACGCGTGACATCGATATGCTGCACGGCTCTCTGGCCGACAAGCTTCTGCTTTTTGCTCTTCCGCTCGCAGTGACCGGAATCCTGCAGCAGCTGTTCAATGCTGCGGATGTCGCTATCGTAGGACGCTTCGTCGGCAGCGATGCCATGGCGGCCGTGGGCAGCAATGCACCTGTCATCGGCCTTCTCGTCAATCTTTTTATCGGAATCTCTCTCGGCGCCAATGTCGTCATTTCCCGCTGCACCGGACAGGGTGATGACGATGCCGTGAGCCGCGGCGTTCACACCGCCATTCTGATCTCTCTGCTGTCCGGTATTGCCGTGGCCGTCGCCGGTGAGATCGCGGCCCGCCCGCTGCTTACCGCCATGTCGGTACCGGATTCGGTCTTCCCTCTGGCGCTGATCTATCTGCGGATCTATCTGGCCGGTATGCCGGTCATCCTGTTATACAACTACGAATCTGCCATTTTCCGCAGTCAGGGAGACACCCGCACACCGCTGCTGTGTCTGATCGTTGCCGGACTGACCAATGTCGGACTGAATTTGTTTTTTGTGCGTGTACTGGGCATGGCGACCGACGGCGTGGCACTGGCTACCGTGATCTCCAACGCTGTCAGCTCTGTGATGCTGTTCCTTTTTCTGCTCCGCTCAGACAGCCGGGTCCGCGTACGTATGTCTGCTTTCCGGATCGACAGACAGCTGCTTGTGCAGATGATGCAGATCGGTATTCCGGCCGGCGTGCAGGGCATCGTGTTTTCTCTGTCCAACATATCCATACAGTCAGCCATAAACAGTCTTGGCGCCGACGTCATGGCAGCTTCTTCGGCAGCATTTAATGTTGAGATATTCGTATACTTTGTAATGAATGCATTCGGCCAGGCATGTACAACATTCATCGGTCAGAATGTCGGTGCCGGCCAGCGTCCGCGCTGCCGCCGCATCCTGCAGCTTTCCCTGCTGCTGGCCATACTGCTTACCGTCGGACTCAGTGCTCTCATCCTTCTGTTCCGGTATCCGATCCTGAGTATTTTCAATAAACAGGAAGCCGTCCTTTCCTACGGCTCCACCCGTCTGTTCATTATTCTGACCACATACTGGACGTATGCAGTCTCGGAAGTTTTCTCCGGCTGCATGCGCGGTTTCGGCCTGTCCCTGCCGCCGGCCCTGATCTCTGTCTTCGGTATCTGCGGGACCAGACTCATCTGGGTACATACAGCTTTCCGTGCATCCAGAGAATACGTTACACTGATGGCTGCCTATCCCATCAGCTGGGCGGTCACAGCCGTCATTCTGCTCATCTGTTATTTCCTGATGCGGAAAAAGCTGTATGGCTTCAGATCAGCGATGCGATCGCGTCACTGATCGACTTCTCCAGTGCTTCTCTTCCGTATTTATCCACCTGTGCCTTATTCTTCGGACCGTGCGTCAGACACCCGGCTCCGCCGATACAGCCATCAACACAGGCCATACCTTCGATGAAATTGGCATCCAGCCGGTCCTTGCTTTTCTTTAAAAGAGCCATTTTGCATTCCTCGATCCCGTTACAGACACAGGCATTCAGAGCAAAGTCTTTTCCATGTTCTTTCAGCCCCTGTGCGACTGCATCGGAAAGGCCGCCGCTTCTGGCAAAGATCCGTCCGAAATAAGAAGCATTGTCGAGCACATCCTCTTCCAGCTCATTCAGTTCAATATCCCGGCTGTCAAACATGGCCTGCAGTTCCTCGAAGGTGAGAGCAGCATCTACGTACGGACGGACCGTCTCCAGGCCGACTTCTGCCTTTTTTGCCGTGCATGGACCAATAAAGACAATTTTCGTCTCTTTGTTCTTTGCCTTGATATATCTTGCGATAGCTGCCATCGGCGAAAGATTGTGGGAGATCAGCGGGACCAGTTCCGGAAATGCGGAATGAATATAGGATACAAAAGCCGGACAGCAGGAGCTTGTCAGGAATCCCTTTTCTGCCAGTTCCGCCGCTTCCGCAAACGCCACCATATCCGCCCCAAGTGCCGCTTCGACAACAGCATGGAATCCGAGTTTTTTCAATCCGGTTATGACCTGTCCGAGCTTCGCATACGAAAACTGACTGGATATGGAAGGTGCCACGACAGCAAGCACCGGTTTTGTCCCGTCTCCCGCCTCCTGACTGGCTTTCAGCATGTCGATCACAGGCAGGATCTGTGACTTGTCCATGATCGCCCCAAACGGACACTGATATACACAGGCTCCGCAGGCTATACATTTATCGTTCAGGATCTCTGCCGCCCCGTCCTCATTGATCGTGATCGCATTGACTTTGCATGCCACCTGGCAGGGCCGTTTCCGGTTGCTGATGGCAGAATAGGGGCACACCT
>CACZSZ010000074.1 GCA_902783945.1 uncultured Lachnospiraceae bacterium | reverse complement strand
CCGAGTGCATCCGGATCCTCTTCTCCTGCAAGGATCTGGTCTGCATTCTTCACGGCAGCAACATCGGAACTGAACATATAGTTGTACTCAACGTTGGCTGTCATGGAAAGCTTCCAGGCGAATTCAAAATCCGCAGCCGTGACCGGCTCCCCGTTTGACCAGTTGGCATCATCTCTCAGATGGAACGTATAGGTGCAGCCGTCCTCGGAAACATCCCAGGATTCCGCAATAGCAGGGATCGCGGCGCCTTCTGCATCCATCTGTGTCAGACCGTCTATACAGTCCGCAATGATCTCAAAGGAATCACCGTCGGTTGCAAGATTGGTGTCCAGCGACATGACATTGCTGGCAAACATGACATAAATGTCACCGCCGCCTGCTGCCATTGTGCTGATGCCGGACATTCCGGTGACCATCGCTGCCGTAAGGCCGATAGCCAGCCATTTTTTGAAGTTTTTCATATTTTCCTCCTTCAAAGATTTGATTATTATATGTGCAACATACACATAATACAGACATAGAAACAGTATACTATGGTAAAGTGTCACAGTCAATCACGAGTCACATATTGGTTTTCCGGCCATATGTCCGGAAACATCTTTGGCAGCATCAGTTTTTTTACTTTTTTATACCGCATTCCGCAGAAACAGAGTATGATACTTTCATGACTGACAGAATGGAAAACAAACCGGAACCGACTGCCTGTGTGCTCTGCCCGCGGCGCTGCGGAGCATACCGGGAGAAGGGTGAAAAAGGGTTCTGCGGAGAAACAGCTGTGCTGCGTGCCGGCCGGGCTGCACTGCACCTCTGGGAAGAACCCTGCCTCACGGGACCCCGAGGCAGCGGCACCGTGTTTTTTACCGGCTGTACTCTCCGCTGCGTGTACTGCCAGAATCATGATCTGCTCCGCACCGGAGCCGGAATCGCCGTCACGGAACAGCGTCTTGCCGCTGTCTTTCTGGAACTGGAGGCAAAAGGTGCTTCCAATATCAACCTGGTTACCCCTGATCACTTTATTCCCCGGATCCTGCCCGCGATCCGGGATGCCAGGGAAGCCGGTCTCTCCCTTCCCTTTGTCTGGAATCTCAGCGGCTATGAGACTGTAGAACAGATCCGGATGATCAGAGATTATGCGGATATCTATCTGACGGATCTGAAATATCTTGACTCAGATCTGGCTGCCAGGTATTCCTCCGCCCCAGATTATCCGGATACGGCTAAAGCAGCCCTGGCTGAAATGGTACGCCATAAACCAATACTGAAATACGATGCGTCCGGTCTGCTGAAGGAAGGTGTGATCGTACGCCACCTGCTGCTCCCCTCCCATGTAAAGGCCTCCAAAGAGGTTCTGCGTTTTCTGCACGAAACATATCACGAACAGATCCTGCTCAGCATCATGAACCAGTACACGCCTCGGTCCGGGATCGGGGACCAGTATCCGGAACTGGCGAGACGCGTGACAAAGCGGGAATATGACCGTCTGATCGATTACGCTGTATCTATAGGAATAGAAAATGCATTTATCCAGGAGGGGCCGACTGCTCTGGAAAGCTTTATTCCTTCCTTCAACGGAGAAGGTATTCTGACTTGACAAATCAGGCAAAGTAGATTATAGTATCTACCGTCGCTTTAACGCGTCAAAGCGTTACGCATTTATGCGATAAAGTGTGCAGCACAGTACACGCACACGTTTCAGGCAAGGAGGAGATGACTATGAAAATGAAAAAACTTACAGCCGTCATGGCTGCCGCTGTTCTGACCACCGGTCTTCTGGGAACGGCTGCCGCCGCAGACGAAGAAACAACTTATGTCGTCGGTATCTGCCAGCTGGTCCAGCACGAAGCTCTGGATGCGGCAACACAGGGCTTCAAAGATGTCCTGACCGAAGAATTCGGCGACAGGGTCACTTTTGATGAACAGAATGCGGCCGGAGACACAGCGACGGCTACAACGATCTGCACAAACCTGGTCTCCGAAAACGTGGATCTGATCCTGGCCAACGCCACACCGGCTCTGCAGTCCGCCGCGGCCGCCACGAACAGTATTCCGATCCTTGGCACCTCCATCACAGAGTACGGCGTGGCCCTGGAGATCGATGATTTCGACGGCACAGTCGGCGGCAACATTTCCGGCACCTCCGATCTGGCACCGCTGGATCAGCAGGCCGACATGGTCACGGAACTCTTCCCGGATGCACAGGAAGTCGGTATCCTTTACTGCTCCGCAGAGGCCAATTCCAAATATCAGGCCGATGTCGTCCAGGCAGCCCTGGAGGAAAAAGGACTCAGCGTCACCGTCTACACCTTCTCGGACACTAACGATGTCGCATCCGTCACCGGAGAAGCCTGCAACAACAGTGATGTTCTGTACATTCCGACAGACAACACGGCAGCTTCCTGTACAGAGGCGATCAACAATGTCGCTCTTCCGGCAGGTGTTCCGATCGTCGCCGGCGAAGAAGGCATTATGGCCGGATGCGGCGTAGCCACACTTTCCATCAATTACTATGACCTGGGCCGTACGACCGGAGAAATGGCCGTCCGCGTTCTGAACGGCGAAGACATTTCCACCATGCCCATCGAATACTTCCAGAATCCGGTCAAGGAATATAACCCGGCTCTGTGTGAAGAACTGGGCGTCACAGTTCCGGACGACTACACAGCTCTGGAAGCGGAATGATCCCTGCCCGGATCAGAAATAATTCATGTATAATGCGACAGGAGCGCGACCCGCTCCTGTTCGCGTGTATAAGCAGAGCCGGATGAAACGGCTCATGCGCACGCTTTTTAAATGTAATTATCATTAACGCTATAATTATAAGGAGAAAACACCATGCTGGTAGCTGCTGCACTGAATCCGCTCGATCTCCTGGGGAGATTTCCTGCCGGTATCGCCCAGGGTATCATCTGGGGGATCATGGCTCTGGGCCTGTACATCACTTTCCGTCTCCTGGATATTGCCGACCTCTCTGTGGACGGCACATTTTCCACGGGCGGCGCCGTGACCGTCATACTGATCCTGAAGGGCTGGAATCCGTGGGCAGCCATCCTGGCCGCCATGATTGCGGGACTTCTGGCCGGCGGCGTTACCGGACTGCTGCATACAAAGCTGGGGATTCCGGCGATCCTGTCCGGTATACTGACACAGTACGCACTGTATTCCGTCAATCTGCTGATCATGGGCATGAAGGCCAATCAGGCTGTCAGTGTCGATAAATACTATCTCATCATTTCCGGAAGAAATGTACCCCATGCCCTTCTCATCGGCGCTATTATCGCCGTTGTCCTGATCACCCTGCTGTACATGTTTTTCGGGACAGAGATGGGCTCCGCGATCCGCGCAACAGGCTGCAACCTGGAGATGAGTAAAGCGCAGGGCATCAACACAAACCGCATGAAAGTGATCGGACTCGCACTTTCCAACGGTCTGGTCGCCCTGGCCGGAGGCCTGTCCGCACAATATTCGGGATTCGCAGATGTCAACAGCGGCCGCGGTGCCATCGTGATCGGACTGGCTGCCGTCATTATCGGCGAAGTGATCGGCGAAGCCGTGCTCGGCAAGCATCTCAACTTTGCCGGACGGCTCTGCTTTGTGGTCGTAGGCGGTATTGTGTATTATCTGGTATATACACTGGTACTCTGGCTCAAGATCGATTCCAATCTGATGAAGATGTTTACGGCGATCATTGTGGCCGTCTTCCTGGCCGTCCCGTACCTTCGCTCCCAGAGCAAGAGTTCTTTCAGCAAAGCGGCGCGCCATGCAGCTGCCGTGATCAGAGAAGGGGAGGATAAGTAAATGTTAGAACTGCAGAATATTTCCAAAACCTTCAATCCCGGCACGATCAATGAGAAACAGGCTCTGAAAAAACTCAGTCTGACACTGAAAGACGGTGATTTCGTCACCGTGATCGGTGGAAACGGAGCAGGCAAATCCACTCTGCTGAATGCTGTGGCAGGTGTCTGGCCGGTGGATACGGGCGCAATCCTGATCGATGGCATAAATGTAACCGGACTGCCCGATTTCAGACGGGCAAAACTGGTCGGCCGCGTCTTTCAGGATCCGATGACCGGAACGGCAGCCACCATGCAGATCGACGAAAATCTGGCACTGGCCAGAAGACGCGGAAAATCCCGCGGGCTGCGCTGGGGCGTAACCGCAGAAGAAAAGGCGGAGTACAGAGAGCGGCTCAAGATCCTTGATCTCGGACTGGAAGACCGTCTGACGGCAAAAGTCGGCCTGCTCTCCGGCGGACAGCGCCAGGCCCTGACACTGCTGATGGCAACGCTGCAGAAACCGGAACTGCTCCTTCTGGACGAACACACCGCCGCCCTTGACCCGAAAACGGCGGAAAAAGTACTTGGCGCAACGGAACGGCTTGTCTCCCGCGATCATCTGACGACACTTATGGTCACACACAATATGCGGCATGCCATACGCTACGGCAACCGCCTTATCATGATGCACGAAGGCCGTATTATTTATGACGTG
>CACZSZ010000073.1 GCA_902783945.1 uncultured Lachnospiraceae bacterium | reverse complement strand
TTCCATGACGAGGACGAAGTCATTGCCATGGCAAATGACAGCGAATATGGTCTGGGCGGCGCTGTCTGGACGAAAGACATCAACCGCGCGTTCCGTGTAGCCCGTGCTGTCGAGACAGGCCGTATGTGGGTCAATACATACAACTCACTGCCGGAGAAAGCGCCGTTCGGCGGCTATAAGAAATCCGGTATCGGCCGGGAGACACATGCGATGATCCTGGACAATTATACGCAGAAGAAGAACATCTTCATCGACCTGTCAGATGCCCCGTCCGGATTCTATCCGAAACCCGAATAAAACATGTCTGCATAAAACGCCGGCCGGAGCTGTCTGCTCCGGCCGGTCTCCTTCTCATCAGATGACAGCCTTTTTCTGCTGACCGGCAGAGAAGGCTTTTTACGTGACAGGGTGGTCTGTCAGCCATGCCTGCGCAATCTCTTTTGCTTTATTCAGATCTGTCTGTTCCAGAACGTCGCACAGACAGCCGCAGGCGTGGATTCCCTGTTCGTCCATATAACGAAACAGCGGACAGTCTGTATTGCACGCTGTCTGTTCTGCACAGATTGCTTTTTTTGTATTGAAATACTCCTGGTCAGTCATACTGCATACCTCCGTTCTGGGCTGTTCCGGATGTCATCCGGATACAGATAGTATACTATATCCGGTACAGATATGTTTTGTTTTTTGCTGCGACTGTGATAAAGTAAAGCAGCAAGTATTACTATCGGACGGGTTTTATTATGAGTGAAAAATTTATTTCCAACGGGAAGACGGCGTCTCTTGTAGGAATTGCTGTCAATGTTCTTCTCTTTGCGGTTAAATTAGCAGCGGGGATACTGCTTCGTTCCACAGCGGTTACGGCGGATGCGGCCAACAATCTTTCGGACGCCGGTTCATCTGTGATCACTCTGATCGGACTCCGGATGTCCGAAAAACCCGCTGATGCGGAACATCCCTTCGGACACGGGCGCGTAGAATATATTGCGGCACTTGCCGTATCGTTTCTGATCATGGAGATCGGACTGACATTTCTGAAGGAGTCAGTGGGAAAGATCCTGCATCCGTCTCCGACTGTCTGGTCCCTTGCGATGGTAGTGCTTCTGCTCATCTCGGTGATCGTCAAGATCGGACTGTTTATCTTTGATAAAGCTGCGGCTTCGCGCACGGAATCGCAGTCACTGAAAAATGCGGCGAAAGACAGCCTCTTTGATGCGCTGATCACATCCGTGACGGTCGTCTCCGTGCTGGCGGAACACTTTACAGGATTCCGGGTCGATGGATTTTTCGGTGTGGCCGTATCAATTGTTGTTATCATTGCGGGAATCTCCATCATCAGGGAAACGGTGTCTCCGCTGATCGGAGGAGATCCGGATCCTGAACTGGCGGCCCGCATAAGAGAAATCGTCTGCTCGGAAAAAGATGTGTCCGGCGCACACGATCTGATCATCCACAATTATGGTCACAGACTGGATTTTGCCACGATCCACATAGAGGTCCCCGGAACCTTCAGTGTTGAGGAGGCACATCTTCTGGCGGATCAGATCGAAAAGAATGTATTCTGCAAAACAGGAGTACGGCTGATGGTCCATGTGGATCCGGACATAGCGGGAGATGAAAATGCAGTTCTTCTTAAAGAACAGATACTCCGAATCCTGAAGATTCTTGATCCGGCTCTCGGAATGCATGATTTTCATGTAAAAACGGACAAAGAGGGAAGTGTGGTCAGCTTCGATCTGGCCGTACCCTATTCCTATGATGAAGAAAAGAGCGGTCAGATCGTGCAGCAGCTGGAGGCACTGATCGGAGAAATGCAGAAAGGACTGCATTGTTCTATTACCGTTGACAGAGGATATCTGAATTATTGATATGGGAATATCAGATGCGCGCTGCCGGCACTGTGCGTTTCAGAATCCCTTCGACAAGACGTTTGTTGAAAGGCAGAAAGAGACCTGCCACGGGACCGACCAGCGCGGCACAGATGATCGTTCCGATGCCGAAGACCCCGCCGAGCAGCCATCCGGCCGCGACGAAGCACGCATCGGTAAGGACCCGAATGATACTGAATTTTTTGTGCAGTTTGTCGCTGATCACGATCGCCACGAGGTCGTTCGGACCTGTCCCTGCATCGGACTGGATAACGATGGTCATGCCGAAAGCAAGGATCACGCAGCCGAGCGCAAGAATACAGATGCGGAAAAACAGACCGCGATATGTACGCGGCCGTGCGTCAGAAAGTTCCAGGGCACCGCAGCCGAAAGGCTGCGGTAAATGCCCTGAACCAGCACGTTAAACGGATCAGATCCCAGTTCCATGAGGAGGAACAGGGTGACTCCAAGATGAGCGATCGTCAGTCCTGTCAGCAGGATCACTACACGGATGGCCCATTCTTTTGGCGTTCGTTTCATGTTTTTCTATCCCTCAGGCAGCATCGGAAACAATATTGATCTTGTAGACCTCCCAGGTATCTGCACCGATCGGTCTCGCATAAATATAATCTCCGGCAGATTCGATTTCCTGATACTCATTCGGGAGCAGTTCCTCTCCGGACAGGACATCATACAGTGAGACCTTCGGATCGGAATAGCGGTCGGAGGAAGGATCATAGATCGATACAAGACCCGGACAGAACGTCTCGCCGACGTCGTCTGCTGTATATCCGGCTCCGAGCACATCGCCTGTGCGGAGGTCGGCTATCTTGTCATCCTTTGTGAAGAGGAGTTCTCCCTCGCTGTAGGCCGACAGTCCTTCGAGGATGCTGTCCGGTGTAACGACCTTTATATCTTCCGTGTCGTCGCGGCTGATGGTACCGTATCCCGCATACCAGAAATAGCAGGAAGACGTCGCGTCATCAACAACATTTCCATCATAATCCATAGTTATTTTATCAGCATCCGCGTCTTCCGTAACAAACACATTGCCGGCGGCATTATAG
This sequence comes from uncultured Lachnospiraceae bacterium, assembly GCA_902783945.1. Lineage (GTDB taxonomy): Bacteria > Bacillota > Clostridia > Lachnospirales > Lachnospiraceae > Bilifractor. The sequence continues at coordinate 18,762 of CACZSZ010000073.1, read as the reverse complement.
AAAATGCGCTGGGGATCTTCTATGATGCGGTTTCCGTTCATGTCGATCAGATGACTGGGAAGATCACTGTCATCATTGTCATAAATGCAGTAATAATCCAGAGGTTCGGAGACAACGCTGATGGACTGGAAGCCTTCGTGAACGTAAGCGTCGCTGCCGCTGCTGTCAATGATCTTATAACTGTCGTCTTCGCGGATTGAATAACTGTTATAAGCGGATCCGCCCAGCATTTCTTCGCTTTCGTAAAGTACCTTTCCATCCGGATCATACTGCGTGACCATTCCTTCGTGTTCGATCAGGAAGGAGTCGCCCAGGTCATGAAGCCCGTACCGGTCTGCGGAAGCCAGTTCTACATCAGGGACATACTGTTTCTTCACAACATCATAGACTTTAAGACAGCCTTTATACATGACATCATCCTCACCCACGTTCATGGAAAACATATCTGAAGTGAAATAGATGATGCAGTCGTCTTCGTTATCTGTTTCTTCAGTTGTGAAAATGACTCCGAGGAATCGGATGCCGTCTTCCCTGTTATACGGGGTAACTATCGATGCCGCATCGCCCGGGATCAGGACTTCGCCGTCGGTGGTGTACAGGCCGGTCTTATTTACATTATTCTCCTCCAGCGGGGTTCTGGCAGTATACAGGCCGCCGCCGATATAATCCAGGTCATCCAGGCCCTCCAGAATGACCTCACCGGACGAGGAGAGCAGGGCCGGTTCTTCCTTGCTGCGGTCGAACAGTGCATCATACATAAAGGTGAAATTATCATCCGGATCTTCCAGTGTCCCTGCGGCTTCCAGTTCATAATGAAGCGGTGATGCATAATCCAGCTGATCCGGCTTTTCCATACTGTTTTCAGTATCGGCCAGAACGGTTCCCGCACTCAGAACCATTGTGAATGCAAGAAAGCCTGCCGTGAGTGCTTTTTTCATAAAATGTCCCTCCCTTTAAGAATTTAGAAATGCTGCAGTCAGTATATCATAAATCTATTCTTAAAAAAATGGCAGAACGGGATGTCAGAATAGAAGTGTGGGCTGGTGGAAGGCATATACTGACGACGAGGAAGATAACCATGATCTATAAAAGAGGAGATACGCATGGAGAATTTGCCGGCGTTGCAGCGTTCTGTGCCTGGAACGAAACAACAGCAAAGGATATACTCATCATCCTGGGAGATGCCGGCATCAACGGGGAGAACCGGAGAAGAGATGAACAGGTAAAGAGTTTTTTGTCTACACTCCCGATCACCCTGTTCTGCGTACATGGAAATCATGACAGGCGGCCGGCTGTTATCCCGTCTTATCGGGAAGTATTGTGGAATAAAGGGCTTTGTTACAGAGAAGAGCAGTATCCGAATCTGATTTTTGCACGGGACGGAGAGATCTATGATCTGGATGGAAAAATGACCCTTGTGATCGGCGGGGCTGCCAGTGCCGATAAGTATTACAGAATAGAACATGGTCTTCCCTGGTGGGAGGATGAAAAACCTTCTGAGATGATAAAACAGTATACAGAAGAAAAGCTGTCTGCGCAGAATTGGACGGTGGATCAGGTACTTTCCCACACGCTGCCGCTGAAGTATATACCCCGGGACTGCCTGGCAATTTATGAAAAAACAGGAAATCCGGATCTTTCGACCGAGCGCTGGCTGGAAGAGATAGAACAGCACATGAATTATAAAAAATGGTCTGCGGGGCACTGGCACACAGACCTGCAGATCAGCGAAAAAATAGAAGTACTGTACAGAAACTACCGGCCGATGTAAATGTTCCGGAGGCAGGGGATCAATATAAAGACACCGGTACGGGATCCATGATATAATCAGGATGTTACCGTGTTAAACAGCATCTCTGCAGACAGAGAAAGGCATGGGATCAGATGGATTTTACGGCAGCAGACTGGTCGGTCGAGCTATTTGAAAATCAGAGCCGGCGGATGGAAATCATCAAAAAAGGATTTGCTGAAGGATTGAATACGGAAGAGGTCAACAGGATACTGACGGCCAATTACTGTGAAACCCTTTATGCGCGGAATATTTATGAAGCGGCGCTGAGCTATGCTTTTGATCACAAAAAGACATACAGTGAATGGCAGAATATGATCGGGCAGTGCCGGAAACTGTATAATCCGGGCCGACAGTCTTCCGGTACGGTCATGCCGCTGGCTGATCTGCGGAAATACGTGGAAGAGGGATCCGTGAATGAGTCTTCCGGAACCAGTACGGCGTATATAACAAAGGAAATGCAGGAGCAGCTGTCCAGAACGACGGATGAGGAAAGCTTTATTTCTTTCCTGCTCGATAACATAGAACGGTTCAGCAGTGTCAGGGAAAAAGCCCGGTATTACTTTCTGAAATACATTCTGTATTATATTGACGAAAAAATAGATTCTTACCTGAAAGCCTGCGGACGTGTCGACCAGATCCGGCTCCAGAAGGGCGGGATCCTGACGGAAGAGGAAAAAAACATCGAGAAGACTGCCGTAGAGGAACTTTCTTTTTTAAAGCCGCTGAAACCGCTCCAGCGGTCCGCAGATACGGCAAAAATGACATCCAAAAACTACATGATGCCCGACGAAAAAAAGAAATGGCTCTCCGGGACATCTCTGACTCCGGGCGGAATTTATGAAGCCATGAACTATTACTATTTCGGATACATCTCCATGGAATGGCTGGATCTCTGTGTGGAAATGTATCCGTATTTTGAAGACTGGCCGCTGGCGGCCAGAAAAAAGATCGCGGAAGGACTCGGACTCATAACCAGAAAGACATCGCGGGAAGAGGAGACGGTTATTCTGGACAGTCTGGGAGAGAGAATCGAACAGATTGAGCTCCAAAAAGAAGAAGAGTTGAACAAAATCTATGCGAAGGACGGCAGTACGCAGGAAAGAGATGAGTTATATGCGGAGAACCGCAAAGCGGCAAATGCCTTCCGTGATTTCATTCTGGGAAAGACGGATATAAACCGCAGAACCCTGATCATGTTCCTTCTTTTCATCAACGCTAATACCAGGCTTGGAAAGGACAGGAGCATAACCATCCCGAGATTGAATGATATTCTTGTCAACTGCGGGTTTTCACAGCTGCGGCCGGACCGGGAATTTGACAAATTTGTCATAGCATATATGCGGTCCGAAGATCCCATGGGTGTTTTTGAAGATATGATGGAAGAACGAATTAAAAAGACGGAGGAGTCAGTTCTCTATAACATATATGAGGATGCTTACAATCATCAGAAGGAACTGATCCGTGACATGGTAAAGAACAAACTCATGTAACAGCGGATACCATATGACACAGCCGGGCAGCTGCCCGCAGGTACAGGATATGAGCGGGAATGATATGCTCCGAAAGGGCACAGTCCTGAATAAAAGATATAAGATCATCCGCAGTCTGGGAGGCGGTGGGTTTTCTGCTGCGTATCTTGTCTACGATACGGAGCTGGAAGTGAACGCAGCCGTTAAAGAATGCTTTCCGTTTCGTCTGGCAGCCAGAGGAGCAGACGGAGAGGAAGTCACGGTCCAGGAGGAAAAACAGGATGAATTTGCACGGCTGAAAGCGGATTTCCAGAAGGAAGCCGGTTTCATTTATGGTATGTATGACCAGCCCGGCGTCTGCGCCGTCAAGGATTTTTTCACAGAAAACAATACGGTATATATTGTCGAAGAATTCCTTCCGGGAGGCACCCTGAAGGAGTATCTGAAAAAACAGCCGGGAGGGAGGATCACTGCGGAGGAATGTCTGGAGATGATGCGGCCGGTCATGAGCGGCATCGCCATGCTGCATGAAAGGGGAGCCGTGCACGGGGATATTTCGCCGGATAATCTTCTTTTTGACGGACAGGGACAGTTAAAGCTGATCGACTATGGTTCGGTTTATGATCAGGAGGACAGGCAGGATACGAACAGAACGTTTAAGCCCTGTTATGCGGCTCCGGAGCAGTATCTGGAGAAAGGCCGTTCCCTCACAGGGCCGTGGACGGATCTGTACAGTCTCTGTGCGGTCATCTATGAATGCCTGACGGGAAAACGTCCGCCGACGGTTCAGGAGCGCCTGAAAAACAGAAGGCTGAAACCGGTCCGTGACTTTGCGGATGTCTCAGCAGCATTTGATCAGGGAATTCTGCAGGGGATGGAACTGGATATTCCCAAGCGGTTTTTCTATATGGGGACTCTGCAGGAGCGGATCGGATGTCCGGATCCCGGTGTAAAGGAACGCCTTCCGAAAACCAGGGAAATCTGGAGTGAAAAGTGGATGCAGGCCGCAACGGAAAACCTGCAGCTCGGAAACGGGAAAAGGCATTTTTTCACTGCTCAGCAGAAAAGGATGTTTCTGAAGGCGGAATTCATTGTGCTCGGAATCTTCGGAACTGTTATTCTCGTGTTGTTTGTCTGGGTAAAAATGCATCCTCTGTGGGAACTGGATATGCATCTGCGGCAGGCACGTGTAAGAGCTGTCAATGAGGAGACAGATGTACAGTCAGATCAGACAGCTGCAGATGAGCCGGATGAAGATACGCTTGCCAGTCTGGAACCATATCTGTCAAGTGAAGACTCAGATGGAACCAGGCATTATTACAAAATCCCCTATCAATGGTTTCAGGAACACCCTCAGTATAAAAGCAGCAGCACTTCGCTGTGGACAGATATTAAGTATCTGGTACCGGATGTTTCCCTTATGGAAGAGGTGCTTTCCTGGTATTCGGGCAGAAAGGTTCCGGCATCCAAAACTGAAATTTCCGGATATGCCGTAGTATACAATGACGGGAAAGCAAGTTTTGTCACCACGGGGGAAAAAATCTATTATCTCCCTGACGGAGGAGAAGTCACGCTGCAGTATAACGCAGGAACAGAACGCATCTCGGAAGTTATGGCCAGAGGCAGGGCGGATAAGATGACTTCATTTCTGAAGAATATTTTCCCCTATGTTATTCCGCAGGCATATCTGACGGATGATGAGATTGCGGGATTGTTCTCTGAAGCGGACACGGTCAGAGAACAGAAGGACGGAACCGTGTTTTATAAGACGGCTGTCATTGATCACAATTACTACCGGCTTACTGCAGACCGCCAGAGTACCAATGAGAATCAGTCAGAAGCAGACAGGAATAACGGAGAGTACCGGCTGTATATTGCCGCGAGGTAACTGGAATGAACAAGGCTCTTCCAAACGAAACAATACTGAACAGCCGGTACCGGATCGAGCAGCAACTCGGCGAAGGCGGTTTTGCTGTCACTTACCTTGCAGAAGATCTGGAACTGGGCCGGAATGTGGTTCTGAAAGAGTATTTTCCGTATACGCTGTCGGAGCGGGATGAAGAAGGAAACGTCAGCCCTGTTCCCGGGGAGAAAACCACGTATTTTTATCAGGGAAAAGAGAGGTTTCTGAAAGAAGCGAAGATCCAGGCATCCCTGTTTGAAATTCCGGGCGTGGTAAAGGTGCTCGGCTATTTTGAGGCCGGCAACACCGTTTACGAAGTCATGGAATGGATCAGAGGAACAACGCTGCGGAAATATCTTGGGGACAACGGGGAGATTCCGGATTTTCCTGAAGCGTACGAAATGCTGAAGCCTGTTTTTGAGGCGGTATCCATGATCCATGAGAAGGGGTATCTGCACAGGGACATCAGTCCGGATAATATCATGGTACAGGAAGACGGGAAGGTGAAGCTGCTGGATTTCGGGACAGCAAGAAGATATCTGGCCAATCTGGATCAGGTGAAGACCATGACGGTCTTTGTCAAAGACGGCTTTACCCCGCTCGAACAGTACGATCCGCACGGAAAACAGGGCCCCTGGACGGATATCTATTCTCTGTCTGCCGTACTGTATTTCCTTATGACGGGGTATACACCTGACAGTGCAAGGCAGCGGCAGCTGCAGGATACACTGTTTTCCCCTTCGGAATTCGGCTGTTCCATTGACCCGGATACAGAAGCAAAACTGATGAAAAAGGGATTGGCCGTTGACTGGGAGGAGCGTTACCGCTCGGTTCCTGACATGCGGGAAGATCTTTTTGGAAAGGAACAGCCGGAAAAGCAGAAAACGTCAGCCAGGAGAGTCGTGCTTCCGGTACTGTTCACGGCCTGCGCACTGCTCATGCTGTCGCTTTTTGCGGGATATGCATGGAAAAAAAGTATATACCTTCCGGAGTCTGTGACTGCGGGCGATTACGACCGGGGATCTGAAAAATATGAATCGTTTCTTACCTTTGTAAAAGAAAACGCGCAGGATGTGAAGGATACGGAAGGCGGAACGATATACTCCCTGCCCAGAGAGGCTGTACTGGAATGGGGGGAACCATCCAATCAGCCGCTGCTTCCATGCAGCTGGGATGAAGTGATGGCAGGAATGGGAGAAGACGCTGCGGAAATTGAACTTACAGATGAGAAAGATATCCTCACAGTCACAGATAAAGGGTACGGATCGCTGGATACCAGCTTTATGGATCAAAGACAGTATAAATTGCCGAACGGGTGTCAGATCTGTGTGCTGACGGAGATCATTACCGGCAGATTATATTCTGTAAATCTCTCGCAGATGGAAGAAGATATGGAAGAACTGTTTGGATCGGCGGAAAAGCTGGCTGCAGGGATATTCGGAATAGAGGAGCCATATGCAGAAGATATCGTTGCAGGTCTCAGAAACAGCTACGATGAACATGCAGAAGATATCCGGGATGCGTCCTGGATCTGCTGGAATACAGTGGAAAATGATAATCAGATAATTGCGTGGCAGTATGATAAGGAACAAGGATATTCACTGCTTTATCATTATTTGGAGTAACTGAAAAAAAGGCAGAATGAAGTGGCAGAATAGACTTATCAGGGAAACATACATACCGGTACAGAGTGAGGAGAAAAGGAAATGATCAAAAAGAGAATTGTTCGTAAAGTGCTTGTATTTGCAGTTCTGGCGGTTCTGGCTGCATGCGGCGGTGTTTCAGTCAGTGCCTCCTCGGGAGGACAGGTCGCGGATATATCCCTTGTCTCTAAATACGATGGCAGTGAGGAATATGCCGTGATCATTGCGACCGACGATGACGGACAGCCGGTCTGGACTCTCAAAACAGAAGAATATCCTGCGGCACAGTCGTCTGCTTTTGCCGATATCGGTATATTCGAAGACCAGTATTTTTATGTGGAACGCGGCAAGGTGATATCACTGGATCGTGAATCGGGCCGGAAAAACTGGGAAAACAGTGACTTCGGCGGGGCGCCGACCCAATATTGCCGTATTATTTCAGATAATGGGACGATATACCTGTCAGGTTATCTGGGACCGGATTTTTATGCTGTTGACAAATATGGGAATACGCTGGGAAGGATCAGCAGAATCAATCCGGATTATTACTGGCCGGTTGCACTGGGTGTCAGAGGGGATGAAGTGACGATCAGAATGGAAGGATCTCCGGACTGGCAGGAGACAGAGATCCGGTTCAACATGCGTGACTATCAGATATCAGACAAGCCTTCATCGCCCCAGCCGGGTTCTTCGTCCGGTGACAGCGGATATTCCAATGAAGATCTGGTACGGATGGCAGCGGATTACTATGAGTTCATCAACGGACAAAGGCCCCCGATCGTGGAGGTGGATTCGGAAAACGGTGACGAAGTGACGATCCATCTGTATGAGATGATGAGTGATCATACGGCCACCTGGGACTGGTACTATGTAAACCGCAGAACGCTCAAAGGGAGCAATTTGCTGGGAAATGAGGTAGACCTCGGTATTGTTGCATAGCGAAAAGAACAGAAAGGGAGAAACGACAATGATGAAAAAGAATGCAGTGAAAGTGGCAGCAGTAATTCTGACAATGGTATTTCTGACGGGGACATTGCCTGCAGCAGTATTTGCCTGCAGCCTGAATTCACCGGCCGTATACGCTCCGGTGAATGAAAAAGTGCAGAATGATGATCCGTTCGGGATGATCGACCTGCTTATTAAACATGAAGTGTTCCATACCGCAGAGGATGAAGACTTTGATGAATACACGATTGTTTACTATGGCTCCAGCTCAGGGAAAATGACTGGATTAAGTCTTGTGACAAAGTTTAAAAAATCTTTGGGATATACAAAAGAGAATCTGATGACACTTGATGTGGATGAGGTATATCCGGGATTCAGTACTCTGGACTTCGCGGATTACAGTGTTGAGGATAATGGGGATTATGTGGATTTCATCATCCGGTTCAAAGATCTGGATGATATGGATAACATGAGACGAATGGATGATATCGGCCTGATCGTCCTGGAGAGCAGAGATGCGGATTACGTAATTGCCGATAGTTTTATGCAGGATCTTGAAGACAACGGTTATGAGAAGATGGATACGGCTGATTATGCCGGGCTGAATCTGGATTTCAGTATCGACTGAAATTACTCCGGGATGTTTTCTGATTGTGTGTGACAACGCCGGTGATTTGCGGTATACTTTTCCTGACAGCGGTAAAACAGACTCCGCGTCAGAAAGGAAGAGAGTATGGATTTATTAAATATGCTTTTGGGTTCAATGACGAGTGATAATTCCGTGAATGCACTGTCCGGCAAAACGGGCATTGACAAATCCAAAATTATCAATCTGATCATGATGGCACTGCCGCTTATCATCAAAGCACTGACCAGGAACGCATCGTCTTCCTCAGGTGCAGAGTCGCTTCTCGGTGCACTGACCCAGCACACCAGCAGGGATTCGATCGACAGACAGATCGAAAATGCGGATGCCGAAGACGGCGCAGCGATCCTGAATCACATTCTGGGCAATGATGCCGCATCTGTTACCAGCGGACTGGCGGAACAGACCGGGCTCTCCAACGAAGAAATCTCCAGCACGCTGAACAACATGGCACCGGCCATTCTTTCAGAGTTGTCAGCGGCAACGTCACAGATTCAGAATACAGCCGGTGCGGCCGGCGGCGTGGATCTTTCCGACGGCCTTGATTTCAGTGATCTTATGGGAGTGTTCTCGGGCATACAGTCTGCGCAGCAGAACAATCAGGGCGGCGGCCTTCTCTCCGGACTGCTGGGTGCATTCCTCGGCGGGAAACAGGAGGAAAAACCTCAGGCACAGCAGGCGTCCGGGGCAAATGCGATGGATCTGCTTTCGGGACTGATGGGATCTTCCTCAGGCGGCGCGGGCGGCCTGGCGAATCTGCTCGGCGGCGGCGATGATGAAGCCAGCTTTAACGGAGCTTCGCTGCTTTCAGAGCTTCTGGGGAAATAATACGGTAAAGTTTCAATCATGACGGTCAGATACTGTCCGCAAATAATTTTAGTGCAATGTACGCATTGCTGCTCCTGCTGATGGCGGGAGCACTTTGCGTTTCCGGAGAGATACAAGGGAGGTATGACATGAACGTTCTGATACTTAACGGAAGTCCGAGGAAAAACGGGAATACATCTATTGCGCTGCAGGAAATGGTCAGAGTTTTCGAAGCAGACGGGATAGGTACTGAAATCATACAGCTCGGAAACAGGGATATACGCGGATGCATCGCATGCGGAAGCTGCAAGGGAAAAGGAAAATGCGCCTTTGATGACATCGTAAATGAGCTGGCACCGAAACTGGAAAAAGCAGACGGCCTGGTCATAGCTTCTCCGGTCTATTTTGCTTCGGCAAATGCGACACTGATTGCCTGTCTGGACAGACTGTTCTACAGTACAGATTTTGACAAGACCATGAAGGTTGGCGCCAGTGTGGTGATAGCGAGACGCGGCGGATGTTCCGCGACATTTGATGAGCTGAATAAGTATTTTACGATCAGCGGTATGCCGGTTGCGTCCAGCCAGTACTGGAACTGCGCACACGGAAGAGAAAAGGGTGAGGTGGAACAGGATGCGGAGGGACTGCAGACGGTACGTGTTCTCGCGAAAAATATGGCATTCCTGATGAAAGGGATCGCACTGGCAAAAGAGAAGTACGGTCTTCCCCAAAAGGAAGAATGGATGCCGACACATTTCATCCGTTGAGTTTCAATACTTTGTATTTTACAGACCGGAAGGCCGCCGGCAGTTGCAGTTGTCAAGAAAAGTATATCTTTATATAATGGTGATGTCGGAGTCAAAACACGGAGACAATGACGCCATCACAGTATTCAGGACTAAGAAGGAGAACACAACATGAGAATTGCTGTCACATATGATGACGGAGAAATATTCCAGCATTTCGGACATACAGAAAAATTCAAGATATACGAAGTTGAAGACGGGCATGTCATATCGTCCGGGGTCATCGGTTCGGACGGAAACGGGCATGGAGCGCTGGCTGCTCTTCTGGCCGGCAGGGGGATCGATGTACTGATCTGCGGCGGGATCGGCGGAGGCGCACAGGCAGCTCTGGAGCAGCAGGGAATCGAATTATGCGCCGGAGCGTCCGGAAGTGCCGACGGAGCGGTCGAAGCCTATCTGCGCGGAGAACTTGTTAATACCGGAGCAAACTGTGACCATCACGGTGAGGGACATACCTGCGGAGATCATGAAGAAGGGGGATCCTGCGGCCATGGAGAAGACGGCGGCTGCGGTTCCTGCGGCGGCTGTCATCAGCAGCCGGCGATCGAAGGGAAAAATGCAGGAAAGACCTGCCGCACGCATTACAGAGGTACTTTTAACGACGGTACACAGTTCGATTCTTCCTATGACAGGGGGGAACCGCTGGAATTTGTCTGCGGTGCCGGTATGATGATCTATGGGTTTGATGCGGCTGTGGCAGATATGGATGTCGGAGAGATCCGCGAAATCCATCTGATGCCGGAAGAGGCATACGGCGAAAGAAGACCGGAGGCTGTTTTGACCATGCAGATCGCACAGATGCCGGGTTCGGAGGGGTTGACTGCCGGGCAGCAGGTCTATCTGCAGGATATGTACGGCCGGCCGATACCGGCGAAGGTCACTGCGAAGGACGACACAACGATCACATTTGATATGAATCATGAGATGGCCGGAAAAGAACTGAATTTTACGATCGAACTGGTGGAAGTCAAATAAAAGTAAAATGGTATGTGGACGGAAACAGAAAGCATACAACTGAACGAAGAACAGCGGCAGGCGGTCATGACGACAGAAGGATTTGTGCGTGTGATCGCCGGCGCGGGCTCCGGAAAGACACGGGCCCTGACGCACCGCTTTGCCTTTCTGGTCAATGAGATGGGTATTCTTCCGGGCAGCATCCTGTGTGTCACGTTCACAAACAAGGCAGCCGGCGAGATGCGTCAGCGCATACACAATCTGATCGGCGACAGGGATACGGGGTACATCAATACCTTTCACGGATTCTGCGTGTCTGTTCTGCAGGAGGACAGTTATGCCGTCCAGTACCCGCAGAGTTTTCTTGTGCTGGACAACGGCGATATCGATGCCATGCTGAAGATCATCTACGAGGAGCGCGGCCTGACCCTGCGGGACAGAAAGTTTTCCGATGCACGCGATATGATCGAGATGCAGAAGCTGAAATACAGGCCTGAATACTATCGGGATCTGATCGGAATGTCGCTGGAAGCACTGCATGAAAAGTATGAGGCAGCAGTCCTGACGGATGAGATCATTTTTTTCGGATACCTGTATCAGCAGAAAAAGTGCTTCGGTCTGGATTACAATGATCTCATCAAATTCACGCTGTATATTTTTGAACAGGATGAGGAGATCAGGCTGAAATGGCAGAAACGTCTGGAATACATCATGATCGATGAATTTCAGGATATTGACGATCTGCAGTATCAGCTTATGAAAGTCCTGTGCGGGTATCACCGGAATCTGTTTATCGTCGGGGACCCGGATCAGACGATCTATACCTGGCGCGGGGCAAATGTAAAATATCTGATGGAGTTTGACAAAGAGTTTCCCGGTACAAAAACGATCCTGATGGTGAAAAACTATCGGTCGTCGCCGCAGATCCTCGCTGCCGTAAATTCTCTGATCGACAAAAACCGGTACAGGATCCGGAAAGATCTGATACCAGTTCTGGAGAACGGGGAGCCGGTCACTTTTCATTATGCAGCAAACACAGAACTGGAAGCGTCATGGATCGCTGAAAGGATCGGCGGACTGCACGGGCAGGGGACGGAGTACCGTGACATGACAGTTCTTTACCGGGCGCATTATGTGACGCGTTCTGTCGAAGATGCCCTTCTGAAGGCAAAAATTCCGTACCATATTTACAGCGGAACGCCTTTTTACGGAAGGGGAGAAGTGAAAGATGCTCTGTGTTACCTGCGTATGATCGTCTTTCAGGATGATCTGTCCTTCCGGAGGATCGTAAACCAGCCGGCCCGTACGATGGGCAGTAAGCGCATGGCCTTTCTGGAGGAATATGCACAGGAGCATGCCTGTACATTGTATCAGGCATTGAAACGAACACTGGAGGAGGAGATATTCAAACGTACGAAGGCAGCGCAGTTTGTAAAGCTGATCGACGGCTTTTCATCAGGCTGTGAGGAACGGCAGGTGTCAGACCTTCTCTCGGATATCCTGGATAAGAGCGGATACGAGGAAATGCTCCGCACGGAGGGCAGCCAGGAGAAGCTGGACAATCTGGCAGAACTGAAGCAGGCTGTATATGAGTATGAAACGACTTGCGGAGAAGAAACGACGGTTGAGCACTATCTGGCACATATTGCCATGTTTACGAACAGTGATGTATCCGGTGAGTCGGACAAGGTGAAATTGATGACGGTTCATGCCGCCAAAGGGCTGGAGTTCCCGTATGTGTTTCTGTGCGGTATGAACGAAGGAATCTTTCCTTCAAGAAAGATCCGGACACTGGCCGGCATGGAGGAAGAACGCCGCATCGCTTTCGTGGCCATGACAAGAGCTCAGAAGAAGTTATTTCTGACAGGGGCAGGAGGCAGAGTGTATGACGGGATCCCGCAGTATCCGTCGCGTTTTGTGGCCGATGACATTGATGCGGACCTGCTGGAGTATTCCGGGGAAATGGATGATCTTCTGATCAGGGGAACGAAAGAGTACGCGGCTTATACGGTAAAAACGATGCCGGAAAACCTGCATCAGACGATGCTGCCGGCGGGGACAAGAGTGAAACATGCCTACCTCGGAGAGGGAACGATCCTTGAGACGGATGTCAGACACGGGAAGTACAGTATACAGTTTGACGGGATCGGGACGCCGCGTACGATCACATCACAAGTTAAAATGGAAGTGTTGGAATGACGTCAGTGTGACGGAACAGTTACTTTTATATACAGGCAGCATGCGGACCGGATATTTTATGCTGAAAAGGAATCTAACAGGTGGTACTTTCGACAATGGGAGGAAATGAGTATGTTGTATATTGGTGTTGATCTGGGAACTTCATCTGTGAAACTGCTTCTGATGAGTGCAGAGGGCAAAATTGAAAAAATCGTATCGAGGGAGTATCCGATCTCTTTTCCGAAGCCGGGCTGGTCTGAGCAGAATCCGTATGACTGGTACGAGCAGTCTGTTGAGGGGATCAGGGAGCTTACCGCCGAGTGCGATAAATCTCAGGTCGCCGGTATCAGCTTCGGCGGACAGATGCACGGACTGGTCGCACTGGACAGTGAAGACCGCGTGATCCGTCCGGCAATCCTCTGGAACGACGGACGGACAGGGGAAGAGACAGAGTATCTGAATACGGTGATCGGAAAGGACAAGCTGTCGGAGTATACGGCGAATATAGCATTTGCCGGATTTACAGCCCCCAAGATCCTGTGGATGAAGAAAAATGAGCCGGAGAATTTTGCGAAGATCACGAAGATCATGCTGCCGAAAGACTATCTGGCATACAGACTGTCGGGATCCTTCTGCACCGATCTTTCCGATGCGTCAGGCATGCTTCTGCTGGATGTGAAGAACCGGTGCTGGTCCGCGGAGATGCTGAAGATCTGCGGTATCACGGAAGAACAGCTTCCCAAACTGTATGAGAGCTATGAAGTTGTCGGCACCTTGAAGCCGTCTGTTGCGGAAGAACTCGGATTGCCGCAGACGGTGAAGGTCATAGCCGGTGCCGGGGATAATGCGGCGGCAGCCGTCGGGACCGGAACGGTGGGAGACGGCATGTGCAATATCTCACTGGGTACTTCGGGAACGATCTTTATTTCCAGCAGGAATTTCCGTGTGGACGAACACAATGCTCTGCATTCTTTTGATCATGCCGACGGCACCTATCATCTGATGGGATGCATGCTCAGCGCGGCATCCTGCAATAAGTGGTGGAACACAGATATTCTGAAAACAGAGAATTACAAAGAAGAACAGGAACAGATCACCAAACTGGGTGAGAACAATGTATTTTTCCTGCCGTATCTGATGGGTGAGCGTTCTCCGCATAATAATCCGGATGCCAGAGCAATATTCTTCGGCATGTCCATGGATACGACAAGAGCCGATATGACACAGGCCGTTCTTGAAGGCGTGGCGTTCGGACTCAGGGATTCGCTGGAAGTGGCCAGAAAACTCGGTATTAAGATAACACGTACAAAGATATGCGGCGGCGGTGCCAAGAGTGATCTCTGGAAAAAAATCATAGCCAACGTTATGAATCTCCAGGTCGACGTGATCGAGAGTGAGGAAGGTCCGTCACTCGGCGGTGCCATGCTGGCAGCTGTCGGCTGCGGGGAGTACCCGGACGTCGTCAGCGCTGCCGAAAAGATCGTCAAGGTAACAGATACCGTTATGCCGGAAGAAGATCTGGTAAAGAAATATGACGAACAGTATGCAAAATTCGTCAGGATCTATCCGCAGGTCAAGTCCCTGTATAAGCCGATTTGAGTATTATTTTGAATATTGATGTCCGAGTCTGTTGATGTGTATGGTTTTATGCGTATATAGGACTATAACACACCGACAGATGCGTGAGCAGGCCCAAAAATACACAGGAAAGGAGAGTGTGAGAGCGGTCTTGCACAAAAAAGGATATGAAGAAAAATTTTGTACTATTGACAGTGTTGACAGTGACTGCTTCCCTGCTGGCAGCCGGCCCGATCCTGCCGGCCCAGGTAATGGCGGAGGAATCGGCGGCAGTAGCAGAAACAAATGAAGCGGCGGGTATCTTTTCATCCTATGCCGGTACATGGAAAGAAGAAAAAGAAGACGGGACAGAGGGATATTCCGTACGTTTGGATGATGCCGGCGAGGAAAATACGTTTGAGGTCTTCATCGAATCAGCTGTTGAGAATAATCAAAGAGAGATATTTGTTGCTCAGGCCATGTTCGCTGAGGATGGGACACTTCAGTTCAACAACGGTGCCTATGCGGTCCGCACGTACCGTGAGGACGGAACTTCCACAGATGAGCTGAAGGGCACAAATGAGGAGGGAACATTCCGCTACGATCAGGAAAAGGACTCGCTGATCTGGACGTATTTCGGAGAGAACAAAGAAACAGAAAATGGGATCGAAGACAAAAACGAGGTATTCGTTCTCAAAAAAGTAAAGAAAGAGGAGCCGGAAAAAACAGAGACGGAAGAGGGCACAGGCGAAGAAAAGAAAGAACCTCAGACACTTACTTATGTGGGTACGGCTGAACAGGTGATCCGCAACGTTGTGTTTATAAAAGAGGCAAACGGAAATGCCCATATGTGCTCCTATAATCATGATACGGAATTTGACTTCGGCAAGGATGGTATTCTCGGTATCGATGACGATATCCGGATTGACTATCAGGAAGACGGAGATCTGAATCTGGCGAAAAAACTGACAGTCACCAACCACAAAGTCAAAATCTACTGGCTTCAGGGCACGGTCGTGGATGCGTCAAACAAGACGATCACGATCAGCAGTAAATCTCTGACAGTAACATTTGCTAAAGACGGCAACACCACAGTTTCGCAGGGCAATCCCACAAAAGGCAGTATTGTCAATATCGGCTATATCGGCGACCTCAGTGAATCGCCTTATGCAGTCAATATCGTGGTCGTAAAAGAAAACAAAGAACCGGAAAAATATACGGCCTACGGAATCATTTCCGACTTTTCCGACAGTACAATCCTGCTGAGCATCAATTCGTCACATGCGTATGTGTTCAACCGCAGCGGGAAAACGACGATCACGGGAGCTGCAGGCGGTCTCGGGATCGGAGACAGTGTCGTTATCACCTATACTGGTGCGATCGGACAGAATCCCAATGCACTGGATGTAAATATCATTAAGAAAGCTGCTCCCAATAAGAATACGATCACAGGAGATATTGTCTTTATTAATCCGGATAACGTGACTATAACAGCCGGCGATAATCAGTACATTATACGGACGGATGCTGCGACAGCGTATTCCGGCGATCCGATGGGGATCGGAAATAAGGCAGTTATCACCTATACGGGAACCATGAATCAGGATCCGCTGGCCATATCGATCTACTGCGTTGCCAAGACACCGGAAACGGAACCGACACCGACACCGGAACCGACTGTCGAGCCAACGCCGGAACCGACTGTCGAGCCGACACCGGAACCGGAACCGGAACCCGAACCGGAACCGGAACCCGAACCGGAACCCGAACCGAAACCGGAACCCGAACCGGAACCGGAACCCGAACCGGAACCGGAACCTGAACCGGAACCTGAATCCGAACCGGAACCCGAACCGGAAGAGCTGAAAATCGAGAAATCCGGAACGATCCTGGAATGGAATGCTGGCAGCTCCTGCCGGATCCAGTTTGATGACGGAGAAACCGTCAGTTTGCAGATCAGCGGTGAAACGCAGATTTCCAGCGGATATTTCCCGGAAAAAGGCGATAAGGTGAAGGTCATCTTCCGTGCGAACGGAACACTGCTTGATGTACAGCTGCTGGAGAGACCGGAACCGGAAGACAAAGATGAGCCGGAAAACAAAGAGGAACCGGAACCGACACCGGAACCGGCACCCGAACCGGCACCGGAACCGGCACCCGAATCGGCGCCTGAACCACAGCCCATACCGGTGCCTGAACCGGAACCTGTCCAGGAATTACAGGAGGAGCCGGAGGAATCCTTTGATTAACAACAGCCGGTGCATAACTGACGCCTGGCGGGTCTAACATTCAGCTGAATAACAGACAGGCGGTCACCGGACTGTTAAAAGCAGTTGCGGCAGCCGCCTGTCTCATAAAATCCAGAACGGGTGAAGAAAACTATGAAGATCGTGATCATAGGTGCCGGTGTATCCGGCAGTGCGATAGCCAGAGAACTGGCACGTTGTGAAGCAGATATCTGTGTACTGGAAAAAGAAGAAGATGTGTGCTGCGGCACATCCAAGGCAAACAGTGCGATCGCGCATGCAGGTTTCGACGCAGTGCCGGGGTCTCTGATGGCCAGACTGAATGTAGAAGGCAGCCAGGGTATGGAAGCCTTGTCCCGGGAGCTGGATTTTCCGTTTCAGCAGATCGGATCGCTGGTCGTCTGTACCGATCCGGACCGTGCTGCGAAGCTGTATGATCTGAAGGAGCAGGGGGAGAAAAACGGCGTAAAAGATCTGCGGGTCATCGAACAAGGTGAACTGAGGGCAATGGAACCCCATATTTCCGAAAATGCCGTTGCAGCTCTGTACGCACCGACCGGAGGGATCGTCTGTCCGTTTGAACTGAATATTGCCTTGGCAGAAAATGCCGTGCAGAACGGTGTGCGGTTCTTTTTTGGACAGAGAGTGCAGGCTATTCAGAAACATTTCAGCCGGGAGGCAGGCAGAAATGAGACATGTGCCTATACAGTACTGACGGATAAAGGCGCTTTTGAAGCGGATATCGTGATCAATGCCGCCGGCGTTTTCGCCGCAGAGATCCACAACATGGTCAGTGAAGAAAAACTGCGGATCATTCCGCGGAAGGGCGAGTACTATCTTCTGGACAAGAGTGCCGGAAATCATGTAACGCATACGATCTTTATGCTGCCGGGTGTTATGGGCAAGGGCGTACTGGTCACCCCGACTGTACACGGAAACCTGCTGGTGGGACCTACGGCGCATGATATAGATGATAAAGAAGGAACAGATGTAACAGCAGACGGTCTGGCCGAGGTCGCCGAAAAAGCGTCTCTTACCGTGAGAGATATTCCATTCCGATCTGCTATTACTTCCTTTGCAGGACTTCGGGCTCACGAGGCCGGACACGAATTCCGGATCGGTGAATTGGAGGAGTCTCCTGGGTTTATCGACTGTCTCGGGATTGAATCTCCAGGGCTGACAGCAAGTCCGGCGATCGGCCGGTATGTGGCGGCTCTTGTCAGAGAACGATGGGGACTGAAGGAAAAATCTGATTTCCGGCCGGAGAGAAAAGGGATAACCCGTCCGGACCGGATGACAATAGAAGAAAGAAATGCACTGATCCGGAAAAATCCGGCGTATGGCAATATGATCTGCCGCTGTGAGATGATTTCGGAAGGTGAGATCCTGGAGGCGATCCGGAGACCGATACCTGCACGATCTCTGGATGGCATCAAACGGCGCACGCGCGCCGGGATGGGGCGCTGTCAGGCAGGCTTCTGCTCGCCGCGTGTCATGGAGATTCTGGCACGTGAAGTTCCGGATCTCGATCTGTTCCGGGTGACGAAAAACGGACCCGGTTCGGAACTGGTGGCCGGCGTCAATAAAGATGCATGGTGAATAAGGAGGCGGGCATGAAGCATGTACATATACTGATCATCGGCGGAGGTCCTGCCGGTCTGGCAGCAGCGGCAGCGGCTTACGATGCGGGCGAACGGGATATTCTGATCCTTGAGCGGGATGACCGCCTCGGAGGTATTCTGAATCAGTGTATCCACAACGGATTCGGACTGCATACATTTAAAGAAGAACTGACAGGTCCGGAGTATGCCGCACG
>CACZSZ010000072.1 GCA_902783945.1 uncultured Lachnospiraceae bacterium | reverse complement strand
CGGAAAAATGGATACGATGCAGAGTGCCGAAGCCATTGATGTTGACAGTAATCAGCCGGAGCAGTATCCGCCTGAAAAAGCGGAAGAAGCAGCGGCAGAAGAGTATGCTGCCGAAGAGGCGCCGATCCAGACTCCGGAACCGGAAAATTATGCGGCTGAAGAGGCATCCGTCCCGGAATCGGAAGAGTATGCGGCTGAAGAAACGGCAGATTTATATGCCGCAGAAAAATCAGCCGGCGCGGCGGAGAAAATATATGAAGCAGAAGACATGACAGCGGCAGCAAAAGCAGACGAAGCAGAAGAGGCTGCGGCGGCAGACGAATCTGTTCTGATCCGTGTTGCGTCAGACGCCGGGGAAATTGTTTTTGCCCTGAACGATACTCCTGCAGCAAAGTCACTCGCATCCCAGCTTCCTCTTGCCGTAGAAACCGAACTGTACAGTGACAATGAGATCGTATTTCACCCCGATCAGCCGCTCGATACGGAAAATGGGATGGAGGGCGGCGGAACAGCCGGATATCTCGGCTATTTCGCGCCATGGAATAATGTCGTTATGTACTATGGTGATTTCGATGAATATCCCGGACTTTACATTCTCGGCGAGGCTGTTTCCGGGGCAGAGAAAATAAAAGATATCCGGGGCAGTATAACGATCGGCCCCGCATAATATGATCATCCGGCCAGGCCGGCTTATGATCCCAGGACGATGCGGATCCGGGTACCCAGCTTTGTTCTGGACAGGATCTCGAAGTGGCCTTTGTGCTTGTCTACGATCCACTTGGCAATGGATAAGCCGAGACCGGTACCGGCATAGTTCCTTGCGTTGTCGGAACGGTAGAAACGCTCAAACATATGCTGTACATCCTGCTCCGCCATGCCGATGCCCGTGTCCTGAACTTCGATATATACGGAACCGGCGCTGTTGCGGCCTGCGCGCAGGATGATCTCGTCACCTTTTGCCGTATATTTGGCGGCGTTGTCGATGAGGATACGCACCGCCTGCTTGAGAAGACCGGGGTCGCAGGTAAAGAAAATTTCATTTTCCGGGGCCTGGTACCGGTAGAGGTGATCTTCATCTATCATGAAAGACTCTTCATAAATTTCCTGCACCATCTCGTTAAGTGAGATCAGTTCTTCGGAAAGCCGGGTACGGCCGCTGTCGCCTCGGGCGAGGAAGAGGAGCTGCTCGACCAGATGATTCATGTGGTCGGACTCGTTCTGGATCGCCAGGATGGATTCATCCAGAATCTTCTCGTCTGTCTTTCCCCAGCGGGCCAGAAGATCGGAATATCCTTTGATCACCGCGATCGGTGTCCGGAGTTCGTGGGATGCGTCATTCACAAAGCGTGCCTGCTGCCGGTTGCTTTCACGCATGCGGATTAGAAGATTGTTGACAGCGGACTCGATTCCCTGCAGGTCACTGTCGCCGAATGAGAGGGTTTCTGATTCTGCCGGCTGGATCCGCGTGATGGCATCCTCGATCAGCTGATATTTGTCTTCGGAGAAGCTGAGCCGATTGAGCTCGTCTGCCTTTATGGCCAGGGCATTGATCGGCGCCAGGATTTTCCGGATGGCCTTGTCGTCGCGGTAAAGCGACAGGAGCAGACCGAAGAGACCGAGGACGATCAGAGCGGCGGTGACGATCAGTATTATGAAGAACGGCTCCCGCATGGAAGCCCGGACCAGCTGTTTTCCGCCGGCATCGGCGATATAGTAATAGAGGTTATTGCCGGCCTCTGACAGGATCCTCCGTGATGCGTCGGGAGAAATACGGCCGGTCAGTGTCCATTCGGTGGAAAGGAACCAGCCGAGAGACAGGAGGACAAAAAGAAGAACAGCCTGACCGAAGATCGCGCCGAGACGGATCCGGATCTCGCGGAAATGCAGCCTTCTTACAATCGAAGTCATGCGTTTTGCTTCTGCATTGTACCCCGCTTTCCCGGCGTTTTTTTTCTTTTCCTTTTTTATTTTTTCCTTCTTGTTTTTTTCTTTCTTTACTTTTTCTTTTTTCATAAGAAAACAGGCTCCCGGACACCGTTCGGATCTGTGATCTGCAAATTACGATGCAAAGGATTTGATGACATATCCCACACCGCGCACGGTCTGGATCATTTTTACCTGATAAACGTCGTCGATCTTGGAACGGAGATAGCGGATATACACGTCGATGACATTGGTTTCGCCGACATACTCGTAACCGCACACTTTTTCGAGAAGTGTGTCCCGCGAGAGAACGATATCCTGGTTTTCAAGCAGGATCTGCAGCATATGGAATTCACGGTTTGTGAGCGTGATCTCATGCCCCTCAAACAGTACCTGATGTCGGGGTATACTCAGAGTAAGCGGTCCCCAGCATAGAGTTCCTTCCTGTGCGGCAGCTGCGGGGATTTTCGAGCCGGAGTGGTTTTTAAGAGCCGCGCGTATCCGGGCCAGCAGCTCTTCGATGGCAAACGGTTTCGTCACGTAGTCCACAGCCCCCGCATCGAGCCCGGCGACTTTGTCCATCACGGAATCTCTTGCGGTCAGCAGGATCACGGGTGTCGGGTGCTCGCGCTCCAGGCGCCGCAGCACTTCCAGACCGTTAAGCTCCGGCAGAATGATATCCAGAAGGATCAGGTCAAACTTGTTTTCGGACGCGATGCGAAGTGCATCCCGTCCGTTGGAAGCTTTTGTCACCTGATAGCCCTCGTGAACCAGTTCAAGTTCTACGAAGCGTGCCAGCTTTTCTTCATCTTCTACAACCAGTATATGAGCCCCCATATGTCTCCTTTTTCAGACGGTCCGCCGTGAAGGCGGACCGCCTTATATCTGTTTTCAGCCCTCTGTCTTGTTCTTGAATTCTTCTTTGATATTCTCTGCGGTGTCCCCGGCTTTTTCCATAAAGTCATTTGCTTCCGGGAGCTGATCCTTTCCGCCGAACGAATAGCGGAACTGGAAGAACAGGCTGATAATGAACACGACGATCGCAGCTTTCCAAAGACCCGTGACCAGAAGCACGATGGCCAGAAGCCACAGCGGCAGCCGGATGAATTCCTTTTTGTGGCGAGATACGATAAGTGAGTTGTCACGCATGATCCGGAAGAATCTGCGGATCTCTTCCTTTATTCCCGAACGGCGTTCCTCACGGGTCCGTTTTTTTTCTGCTTCGACCAGCTGGTTTTCAACATTCACATATTCTTTCTGCTCTTCATAGCTGGTAGAAAAAGTGGACTGTTCCGGAGATTTTGTTTTTCCCTGCTTCTCCAGAATGACCAGTGCGTCAAGAAGGTCG
>CACZSZ010000071.1 GCA_902783945.1 uncultured Lachnospiraceae bacterium | reverse complement strand
TCTGTGATGCGCTGACGCTGGCCGATGCCGGATACACCGCTTTGGAAATAAAGGAAAAACTCGAAAAAGAAGCATTCGAGTCCAGTATCTATATCATGGTGGACACACTGAAGTACCTGAAGCAGGGCGGAAGGATCACACCTGCTGCCGCCATGATCGGGAGTGTTCTGCATCTGAAACCCGTGCTGCAGATCCAGGGAGACAAGCTGGATTCTTATGCGAAGTGCCGCGGCGAGAAAACTGCGCGGCGCACTATGCTGGATGCCATCCAGAAGGACCGGGCGGAAAGATTCGCAGAATACGACGCAAAAGGAGAACTGGTCTACCATTATTCCTATTCGCATACAGATAATCCGGAAAATATTGAGAGCTGGAAACAGGAGATCTGCCGGGAATTCGGTCTGGATACTATAGAAGGAACACCGCTGTCTCTTTCAATCTGCTGTCACATAGGTCCGGGTGCTCTGGCAGTGACATGTTCCCATATTGTCAGGCCTTAATTTTCATATAGATTTTTTCAAGGAATATATTGACATGTCAGCCTGATTATGACAAAATAATCAGGTATGCCGCACAGAGAGGTATAAGTGTTTTCAGAAGAACCACCATATCTGGCGAGATTGGAAGAACAGGAGGAGTTCTAATATGTACGCGATCATTGCTACAGGCGGAAAGCAGTATAAAGTTGCAGAAGGCGACATTCTCAGTGTCGAGAAGCTCGGCGTGGAAGCCGGCGAAAAGGTCACTTTTGACAACGTGCTTGCCGTGCGTGATGACAGTGCCATGAAGGTTGCCGGAGATGTTGCCGGCGCAAATGTGGAAGCAACCGTTATTGAAAACGGAAGAGCGAAAAAAGTCATCGTTTACAAGTACAAAAGAAAGACCGGCTATCACAAGAAAAACGGTCACAGACAGCAGTACACGAAAGTTCAGATCGACAAGATCAATGCATAATAGGTAAAGGAGATAAGCTATGGCTCATAAAAAGGGTGTCGGCTCAACCAAAAACGGCCGCGACTCCGAGTCGAAGCGGCTGGGAGCGAAAAGAGCAGACGGACAGTTTGTCAAAGCCGGCAATATCCTCTACAGACAGCGTGGTACCCACATCCATCCGGGCACCAATGTGGGTCTGGGCAAGGATGATACACTGTTCGCGCTGACAGACGGTGTTGTCCGGTATACCAGAAAAGGAAGAGACAGAAAAATCTGTTCTGTTCTTCCCAAAGCGGAAGCGTAAAAGATATGGGCCGTCACGGTGTGACGGCTCTTTTTTTCTAATTTATAATTTTTTGTCAGCCATGCTGCATCCCGTGCCAATTACCTGCACGGGATGAGGGCTCGCGCCCTATGACTCCGTCGTTATCCTGCATTCTTTGCAAGCAAGCTTGCAGAATGAGGATATCTCCGGTCCCGCATGGCTTGGAGGTTTTCATGTTTATAGATCATGCGAGGATTCTGATCGTGTCGGGCAAAGGCGGAGACGGCCATGTGAGTTTTCGCCGTGAAAAATATGTAGCGGCAGGTGGTCCTGACGGAGGAGACGGAGGCAGAGGGGGCAGTGTCATCTTTGAAATTGATGACGGTCTCAATACGCTTTCTTCTTTCAGACATAAATATAAGTTTGCAGCCGGAAACGGAGAAGAAGGCGGCAAGCGCCGCTGTCACGGCAGAAACGGGCAGGATGTTATTCTGAAAGTACCGGACGGTACAGTGATCCTCGAAGCGAAGAGCGGGAAAGTCATTGCCGATATGTCGGGATCCAACCGCAGGGTAACTGTTCTTGCGGGTGGACGCGGTGGAAAAGGGAATATGAATTATGCCACACCCACTATGCAGGTCCCTAAATATGCACAGCCGGGAGGTCCGTCGAAAGAACTGGAAGTCCGTCTGGAGCTAAAACTGATCGCCGATGTCGGGCTGGTCGGTTTTCCAAATGTCGGAAAATCCACTTTCTTATCACGTGTCAGCAACGCACAGCCTAAAATTGCCAATTATCAGTTTACAACACTTACACCGAATCTTGGTGTTGTCGATGTGGAAGGCTGTTCCGGTTTTGTTATTGCCGACATACCGGGGCTGATCGAAGGAGCTGCCGACGGAGCCGGACTGGGACACGAATTTTTAAGACATATTGAGAGGACGCGTATTCTGATCCACCTTGTAGACGCAGCTTCCACTGAGGGACGTGATCCTGTACAGGACATATATGCCATCAATAATGAGCTTTCACGTTATCAGGCAGATCTTGAAAACAAGCCCCAGATCATCGCTGCGAACAAGACAGATCTTATTTTTAAAGAGGAAGGCGCCGAAGATCCAGTTGATCTGATACGCAGAGAATTTGAACCTCAGGGAATTCCGGTGTTTCCGATTTCTGCAGCGACTGGAAAAGGTCTTCGCGAACTGTTATACTGTGTGCAGCAAAAGCTTGACGAGATACCCAGAAAGGAACAGATATTCCTGTCTGAATACGATCCGGAAAAAGAACTTATCGAAGAAAACCTGCCGTACACAGTCATTAAGTCAGAGGAAGAAAAAAATACCTTTATTGTTGAAGGACCGAAAATAGAGAAAATGCTCGGCTATACTAATCTTGACTCTGAAAAAGGATTTTTGTTTTTTCAGAATTTCCTGCGTGATACCGGTATTCTGCAGGAACTTGAAGATGCCGGTATTCAGGAAGGGGACACGGTCCGCATGTACGGCTGGAGTTTTGATTATTTTAAATAAGGAGACTGTATGACAAGTAAACAAAGGGCATTTCTTATCAGCCTGGCCTCAAAGGAACAGACGATCATACATATAGGAAAAAACGGGATCACACCGGAGCTGACTGCTTCCGTGGATGAGGCGCTTGAAGCAAGGGAACTGATCAAAATCGGAATGCAGCAGAACTGTGCCGATCTGCCTTCTGTTCTGGCGCAGACAGTATCGGAACGTACCAATTCCGAAGTCGTACAGGTAATCGGAAAAAAAATAATACTGTATCGCGAAGGGAAAGGGAAAAAGAAAAAAATCGAATTGCCGAAAGCATCTAAGAAAGGATGAACTGCATAATGGCAGATGGCAAAACAAAGAAAGTCGGTATCATGGGCGGTACATTTGATCCGATCCATGTAGGACATCTGATCCTCGGAGAAGCTGCCTGGCGTCAATTTCATCTGGATGAAGTATGGTTTTTGCCTGCAGGCAACCCTCCGCATAAAAAAAACCGTGCCGGACGAGCTACAGACGAACAGCGTGTAGATATGGTACAGCTTGCGATACAGTCAAATCCGCATTTTGTATTATCCCTGATCGAAATGAACCCGGACGGATACAGCTATACATACCGCACACTGGAACGGCTCCATTCACAGTATCCGGATATTTCCTGGTATTTTATCATGGGCGCAGATTCCCTGACAGATTTTGATACATGGCGGGAACCACAGCGCATCACTGATGCCTGTCAGGTCGTTGTTGCGACCCGAAATCAGATGGATGACGGTGAATTCCAGACACTTCTGGAGCAACGGAAATCTGAGTTTAATCATAATTTCCTGCGCCTTGATACGCCGAATCTGGATATTTCCTCCGCACATCTGCGTGAAATGATCCGGACAGAAGAGTCCATCCGATATTATACGCCGGACAATGTGCTGCAATACATTATTAAAAACAGGATTTATAAATAGCATTAATGAGCATATCTGCTGAATACACATTGGAGAATACCGGATGGGAATTGACTGGGAATCGACGGAAGATAAGCTGGCAAGAGAACTCACAAAAAGCCGTTACCGCCACACGATGGGGGTTATGTACACCGCCTGCTGCCTGGCAATGAGATACGGTGCGGACATAGAACAGGCCCGTCTGGCCGGCCTGCTCCACGATTGTGCCAAATGCATTCCAAACAAAAAAAAGATTGACATCTGCAGGAAAAAACATATTCCGGTAACGGAATTTGAAATAGAACATCCCGTATTGCTTCATGCAAAGCTCGGGAAATATATGGCTGAAACAGATTATGGGGTCCAGGATCCCGAAGTCCTATCAGCAATAGAATGGCATACTACCGGCAGACCGGATATGACTGTTCTTGAAAAAATCATATATATATCGGATTATATTGAACCGGGCCGGGACAAAGCACCTCATCTGCCTGAAATAAGAAACCTGGCTTTTACGGATCTCGACCAATGCATCAGGGAAATTCTGGAAGATACCGTCTCATATCTGAGCCGAAATCCGAAAGCAATGGATCCGATGACACTTGATGCTTACAAATTTTATTCTGAAAGGAGTTCAAATGGAAGCTAAAGAAATGGCAAAACTGGCAGTTGCCGCTCTCGAAGAAAAAAAAGCGGTAGATATCAAAGTAATCGATATTGAAAAGATATCAACACTTGCCGATTACTTTATCATTGCCAGCGGAACAAACCGGAGTCAGGTTCAGGCTATGGCCGAAGCAGTGGAAGAGGAGCTGCAGAAACAGGATATCCATCCCAAAAACGTGGAAGGATATCAGTCGGCAAACTGGATCCTTATGGACTACGGCGATATTGTGCTTCACATCTTTGATGAAGAGAATCGTCTGTTTTACGATATTGAAAGGATCTGGAAGGATGGAGTACCTGCAGATCTGTAAACACTTATAGGATCAGGCTGTATTAACAGATGGTTTTAGACAGAAAAAAGCGCCTCTTACCGCATACATGGCGGGATAAGAAGCGCTTTTAAATTTTTACTTGAAAAAGCGGAAAACACCGATCACTATACCAAGAATCTGAAGTTCCTGATCCGAAGATACTATGATCGGACTCATGGAAGCATTTTGCGGCTGCAGGCGGATATGATCCTTTTCACGGTAAAATGTCTTGACGGTCGCAGAATCGTCTAATAAAGCAACTGCCAGATCTCCGTCTTCGGCAGTGTGCTGTTCTCTGACTAAAACATAATCTCCATCCAGAATACCGGCGTCGATCATACTTTCCCCTTTTACCTTGAGTAAAAATGTCTGCTCATTGGGAAGCCTGTTGGCTGGAACGGGAAAATAAGACTCAATCTGTTCTACAGCAAGAAGTGGCTGTCCAGCAGCAATATGTCCGATCATCGGAACACGGACATATTCTGAATCGTTCTGCATATCATCTTCAAATCCGGATCCGGAAGCCGGATCAGAAAGTCCCGGTCTGACGAGAGATCGGATGCGTTCATCACGGAATTCTTCATCTATTATCTCAATTGCCCTTGGTTTTGTAGCATCTTTACGAATATATCCGTTCTTTTCGAGTGCTTCAAGATGAGCATGAACAGAAGAAGTGGATCTGAGATGCACGGCATCACAGATTTCTCTGACAGAAGGCGGAAATCCTCTGTTCAGGATTTCCTGCTTCATATAGTCCAGAATTTCCTGCTGTTTTTTACTGATCGGCCTTTTTGACATACATATCAGATCCTTTCCGTTTATTTGCTGATTATACCATGCGCAGGTCAAAAAAGCAAACACATGTTTCGAACATATTTTCGATTTTGTTCTTGACACTGTAACAGACTTGTAATATACTCGTCTTAAAGAGAACAGATGTTCGAAACAAACGTTCGGTTAATGAAGGGGAGAGTAAGATGTACAGATCATTTCAAATACGGATTGCCTGGGAACGGTTCAATCTTCGAAAAGCTTTTATGACAGGTGTTCTTGTGCTTGTATGCTGTTTCAGCGCGCTGTTTGCAACCGCAAGACCTGCCATAGCAGGAAAAAAGCAGCAGGAAGAGCTGCATAAATACTATATGAGTATTACGGTGCGCCAGGGAGATACCCTGTGGTCTATTGCGGAAGACAGGCTTAATAATGAAACGGCATCCGGTTATAAAAACCTTCGTTCTTATATAAAAGAGATAATCTCAGTTAATCAGCTGAAAGACGGAAACTACCTTCTGGCGGGTCAGAAGCTGATCGTTCCTTATTATTCAACAGCCTGTAAGAACTGAATTCCCCAAAACCAGCAGTTCTTATATATAAATCTATTATCCCTCACAATCTTTTCTATTTGCCGCATCCGGCAAAAAAAGAATGGCCTTCCCGACGTTCTGTCTGGTATCGGCCATTCTTTTAATTTTTCATATATGCGTAACTGACCTTTTTCAAATATCAGATATTTTATCCGACATACAATCCGCAGGGTGTATCGATCGTTATTTCCTTAATAGGCAAAAAGGAAAAGGCATCAGTCTGAGGAGGGAAGCAGTACTTTTCGAAAAAATGATTCATATCATATAAAGCTTCGTCTTCAGTAAGGTCGCCTATTGTCTGTTTGATCTCGGAAAGATTCTCACGTATAAGTTCTTCCGGAATACAGAGATAATCCTCTAAACGGAATTCTGCACCAAAATACTCCAGAATTCTCCAGGGGCGTGATCTGCGCTCAGAGTCCTCTTTGAAATGTCCCCAGAATTTTATCCATATGCCGCCTTGTATGTCTTCGTATATGGAATAAAACAGTTTTTCTTTTCCTTCTTCAGCTTTGGAAAATTGAGATTTTTGTGCATTCATAGTAATAGTTTACACGCATAAACATTGCATTTCAATAGGAAAGTAGTCCGGCGGCACCGTGTCCAGGGAAATATATTTATTCGGAAAACACAGGTTTATCGAATAAATAGACACAAGAAGCTGTATATGTTATACTAAAGCAAACAATATATGCTGCGGGTATTTTATTTGTATAATGATATATAACACATCTCCGGAAATGTCAATGACCTGCAGAAAATAACATAAAGGATTTTACTTCTCATGGCTAATAACAAACGCATTACCTATCACGAACAAAGAGACATTCAAAATACACTGAAGCTGCGTGAAGTTCTGCAGTCTCTGCCGCCATTTGCTAAAGATTATTTTCGCGCGGCAAGTACAACCACTTCCACAAATACACGTATCAAATATGCTTACGACATCCGTATTTTCTTTGATTTTCTTCTTACACAAAATCCTGCCTACAGAGGAAAATGCATGCAGGACATTCGCCTGGATGATATGGACCGCGTTACGGCACTGGATATTGAGGAATACATAGAATACCTGAAGGCGTATCAGCCCTCAGAGAATGATAATTTTGTAACAAACGGAGAACGCGGTATAAAACGCAAAATGTCGGCACTCCGGACGTTTTATGCATATTATTACAAACACGAACTTATCAGAAACAATCCGACGGTTCTTGTTGACATGCCAAAACAGCATGAAAAAGAAATTGTACGGCTGGATTCCGATGAAGTTGCCCGGCTTCTTGATCTGGTAGAAAAAGGTGGGGAAAATCTGTCTCCTCACCAGCGAAAATTCTATGAAAAGACAAAAACCCGAGATACAGCCATATTGACATTATTGCTGGGAACTGGAATCCGCGTATCGGAATGTGTCGGCCTTGATATTGAGGATGTTGATTTTAAAAATAACGGCATCAAAGTTTTCAGGAAAGGCGGCAATGAAATGATCGTCTATTTTGGTGATGAAGTGGCCGGCGCCCTGAAAAAGTATATAGAAGAACGAAAAGCCGTGACACCGGCCGCAGGTCACGAACACGCTCTCTTCTACTCCACCCAGAGAAAACGGATCAATGTCAAATCCGTTGAAAATATGGTAAAAAAATATGCTTCCAGGATCACTACAACGAAAAAGATCACTCCGCATAAACTGCGCAGTACATACGGTACCGCATTATATCAGGAAACCGGTGATATTTATCTGGTGGCGGACGTTCTCGGGCATAAAGATGTCAATACGACAAAACGGCATTATGCAGCCATGAGTGATCAGCGCAGAAGGAATGCTGCGAAAGCCGTCCATCTGAGAGACCCGGAATAAAAAAAGGGGCATCCTGCGACACCCCTTATGCTGTACTATATTGTCATATGGTTTTTTACTGGAGCGGGAATACCCAGCCTACAAATCCGGGTGTTCTCGGTTCAGATCCGAAGATGGAATCCGTCTGCCACGAGACCCATGTATTGATATCCGATGTGTGAATACCGCCGCTTCCCGGACCGGTACAGTCTCTTACTTCAAGGACTCCGTCACCGTTTGTATCTCCGAGGCAGATCCCTACATGTCCGTAATAGAAATCCTCATATTCCGTATTGCTGTTGCATCCGGTCCCGATCACTATTGCACCTACCGGGATATCGTTCATATTGGTATTGGCACTTGAGCCGAGAGCATACCAGAGATCAGCTCCGGACCAGTACGGACAGGAAACACCGGCGGCATTATATACACGATATACCCATCGTGCACAGTCGTTGTCTGTTTCTACGGTAATGTCCTTATTGTAAGCCTGATCGATGATCCTGTTTGTTGCATTCATTTCCTTGAAGGAATCCGTATCCAGCGCTGAAAGATTGTATACCGGAAATTCATCATCGCTCTCTTCCGCTTCTGCAGACTGTGACTCTGTACCTGCAGCCGGACCTGTTTCTTCATTGGCTGATACGCTTACAGAACCCGAAAGAAAAAGAATGGAACATACTGCACTTAATAGTACTATATATCTCTTATATTTCACTTTAACTCCTGTCCCAGGATAAAAGTTTACATAATATTATTATGTAAACTATCCCGCTTTTACTGCTCAAGGATGTCCGTGATTATGCCTTTCTCATCACTCTCTTTTGTTTCGATAGCTTTCAGGATCATATCCACTGATCCGTCAATTCCGAATTTTCCGCTGTCGATAGAAAGATCATAACTGGAAACGGAACCCCACTCTTTACTGGTATAGTAATTATAATAGCTTGAACGGCTCTTGTCGTTCTTGCGTATTCTGTCTCTCGCTTTATTGGCGGAAATATCATAGATTTTTGAAATACGGCGTACCCTGATATCCTGATCAGCATGGACAAACACACTGAGCACATCGTTCCGGTCTTCAAGCGCATAATCTGCACACCGGCCTATAATAACGCAGGGTCCCTCTTCCGCAAGCTGCTTGATCGTATCGAACTGAGCCAGAAATACTTTCTGATTCAGCGGCATATCATTCATTACATTTGAAGAATATCCGAAAGAATAGGAATCCATTACAAGGGAATACAGGAAGCTGTTTGTCGGTCTCTCATCCTGATTCTCAAATATCTCCTTGCACAGACCGCTTTCTTTGGCCGCACGGTCAAGTAATTCCTTATCATAGAAAGGAATCTGCAGTTTCCCGGCAAGACGTTTGCCGATCAGATGCCCGCCGCTTCCAAATTCTCGTCCGATCGTAATAATAGTATTCATATTATGTGCCTCCTTCCGGGATCTGGACTGCCTTCTTATCTCTGGCAGATTGTCATAATAAATTATATCATAAAGTTTGGAAGAATCACAGAACACGAAGAAGTTTTTGGAAATACCCTGGAAGAGGTGCTTCGCAGAATATCTGCATGCCGGATACGGGGTGTATAAAACCGAGTGTCATGGCATGCAGTGTCTGACCCTCAAGATGAGGTACGGGAGATTTTCGGGGACCATAAAGAGGGTCTCCGAGAACAGGAAATCCAGTATGGGAAAGATGTACACGGATCTGATGAGTTCTTCCTGTTTCCAGCCGGCAGGACACATAGGTATACCCATTCAGGTATTTCAGTACCCGCACATGCGTAACAGCCGGCTTACCGGAAGGATCCGGTACGACTGCCATTTTTTTTCTGTCTTTGGGATCTCTTCCGATGTTTCCGGAAATTGTCAGTTCTTCTTTCGGAAGATGTCCCGTAATGATTGCACGGTATTCCCGTGTGATCCGGTGCTCTGCCAGTTGTTCTGCCAGAAAGCGATGGGCTTCATCCGTTTTGCATACAACGAGAGCTCCGGTCGTATCCTTGTCGATCCGGTGTACAATTCCGGGACGAAGGACCCCGTTTATTCCTGAGAGAGAATCATGACAGTGATACAGAAGAGCATTTACAAGTGTATGTTCTGTGTGTCCCGCAGAAGGATGGACTACCATACCTTTCGGCTTATTGACAACCAGAACCTGATCATCTTCAAAGAGAATATCAAGCGGTATGTTTTCAGGACGGATGTCCGGTTCCTGTTCCGGAGGCACGGCTATCCGTATAGTATCTTCACCATGAAGCCGGAAGCTTGATTTCACAGGAGTATTGTTGACAAGAACACCTCCTGAAGCAATTATTTTCTGGATATATGACCGGGACAGGGACAGCTCCTGGGCAGCCAGATATCTGTCCAGCCTTTCCCCTTCATCAGAATATTCAACAATAAGTGATATGTTTTTCATTCTTCCGTTTTCGTTCTCCCACTGTGTTTTTTCAGAAAAGAAAAGTCTTCATCCTTGTACCGGAACAGGATCAGCAGTGCCAGAACGATCACACTGAGGCTCACATAGATATCAGCCACATTGAATACGGGAAAATCAATAATGGAAAAATAACTGAAATCTACGACATATCTATGCGTGATCCTGTCGATGAGATTTCCTGCCGCACCGGCCATAAGGATCAGCAGACAGATCTTGATGGGAAGAAAACGGCGTGTCTGAGGGATCCGCAGAAAAAAATACACGGCAATACATAAAAAAACTGCTGTAAGGATATAGAAGAAGGTCTGCTGCCCCTGAAGCATGCTGAATGCCGCGCCCTGGTTCTCAAGATAGCGGAATTCCAGTACGCCGTCTATCAGGACCCGCGATTCCCTGCCCTTGAGATACAGAACCGCCAGATGCTTTGTCCACTGATCTGCCGCGACCAGAATGGCGACGAAAATGATTGAAAGAACAATCCATCGGAATGTTCTGCCTTCAGCTTCTCTCATTGTGCTAAAATCTCCCGAATACCTCTGCGAAGCTCTTCTCCTGTAATGGACGGCTCCAGAAACGCCTTCCCTATTCCGTCAAGAAGCACAAACCGCAGTTTTCCGTTTTCTCTTTTCTTGTCAGAAAGACACGCTGTCTCCACAGCATCAACAGTCAGCCCTTCTGTACTGACGGGAAGCGAAAAAGCCCGCAGAACATTTGTAATCCTGAGACAATCTGACTCTGTGAGCAATCCTCTTTCGAAAGCAATTCGACAGGCACCGGAAATACCGACAGCCACACATTGCCCGTGCAGCAATTTGAAGGATTTTTCTTTTTCCACAGCATGTCCGATCGTATGTCCGAAATTCAGGATCGCACGGACACCTCTGTCATAGGGATCTTCTTCCACAACAGAAGCCTTTATCTCACAGCAGCGCCGTACAATATACTGCAGAGCATCCGGTTCTCTGTTCCGCAGCTCCCGTATATGCTCTTCAATCCATGAAAACAATGCTTCATCACGGATAAGTGCCGTTTTTATGACTTCACCCATGCCGGATGCATATTGATCTTCGGAAAGTGTCTTAAGAACAGACATATTCATATATACAAGAGACGGCTGATGAAAGGCACCTACCATGTTTTTGTAAGTATCAAAATCTACACCTGTTTTTCCGCCTACACTGCTGTCCACCTGAGACAGCAATGTCGTAGGGATCTGAACAAATCGGATACCCCGCAGATAAGTAGCCGCCGCAAATCCAGTCAGATCTCCGGTCACGCCTCCTCCGAGAGCCATCAGAAGATCATTTCTCTGCATATGAGATCGGATCAGATGACGATATAATTCCTGTACCGTATTCAGGTTTTTGTTTTCTTCCCCCGCCCGGAAAACGAATATTTCAGGATCACTGCAGAAGGGTTTTAAAGCATCCAGCAGTGCTCCAAGATACATTTCTGATACATTGGAGTCCGTAACGATACAGATCCTGCTGTCAGCTTTCAAACTGCGTTCCAACGCAGCCGGAAGATCATGAAAGGAATTTTTAAAAATGATAGGATATGGTAATGCCATAAACACTCTCTCCACATGACTGCAGCCAAAAGAGCATCAGAAGATCTTCTCCCTGATGCTCTGATCAATTACACAATTTAACGACCTTCAGGTCTTTTGCATTAATAGGCGGAACGCATTGACGGGATTGCACCGCCAAGCAGATCCTGAATATCTCCTGAGATCTCGACATTAGAAGGCGTCAGGATAAAAATATAGCTGGACACTTTCTGAAGACCTCCGCCGATTGCATAGCAGGAACCGGATGAAAAGTCAATAATACGCTGAGCCAGTTCCACATCGATGCCTTCCAGATTCAGCACGACTGTGCAGTAGGAAAGCAGAGTATCGGCAATTTCCCTGAAGTCTTCCACCTTTGTCGGCTTGATAACACAGACTTCCATATTGCCGCCGCCCATGGCTCTGCCCTTCCTGATCGGAGTGACTTTGGATGCCGGTGCAGCGGACTGACCCGGCTTTGTCGCCATCTTTACGGTTGACTTCGGAGTGCTGTTCACTTTGGAGTCGACCGGACGGATCGGCTTTGGTTCGGGCTCGTCGTCGTCCAGATCATCGTCCTCGTAATCATCTGTTTTTTTGGTTGATCCTAACTTGCTGAAAAATCTTCTCTTCGGCTGTTCAGGTTCATCGTCAAGATCGTCGAATTCCTCATCATCATAGAATTCGTCATCATCATCAAAATCATCGTCATTCAGACGCACTGCATCCAAGAACCTGTCAAAAAAACCCATTTCTATTCATCTCCCGGCTTAGTTTTATATCTGATATTCGCGCGCACCGAAAATGGCCGTCCCGACACGTATGCAGGTGGCTCCCTCTTCGATTGCGATCTCGAAATCATTTGTCATGCCCATACTCAGGACACTCATATTGACATTATCAATGTTTTGACTGGCAATGTCAACACTTAATTGTCGCAATTTTCGAAATACAAAACGGTTCTCTTCCGGGTCAGCCACGAAAGGCGCAACCGTCATTAATCCCTGAATGTGCACACGTGAAAGACCGGCTATTCTTCCGGCAAGGTCCGGTGTTTCATCAGCACACAGACCGTATTTTGTTTCTTCTCCAGCTATATTTACTTCCAGCAGTACAGACACATCAGCGTTTCTTTTTTCAGCTTCTGTCTGAATGGCTTCCGCCAGTTCCCACGTGTCTACAGAATGGATCAGAGCTGTTTTACCGACAACGTACCGGAGCTTATTTTTTTGAAGATGACCGATCATATGCCACTGGATATCCTCCGGACATACAGCCGATTTGTCTCTGATCTCCTGCGGTCGATTCTCACCAAAAGCTCTCTGTCCGGAAGCATAGAGTTCACAGATCATGGAAGCCGGTTTTGTCTTGCTCACAGCAATAAGTTCTACCTCTTCACGGGCCCTTCCTGCTTTTTGACAGGCTTTCAGGATTCTTTCTTCCACAAGAAACAGGTTATCCGTTATGGTCGGCATGATAGTTTCTCCTTTCAGCGGTTTCCTGTCACGATCTGTTCTTCTTTGACATCTGTGCCGTTCCGGACAATGTAGTCATACTGGGAAAGACCATAGTCCGTATTGGAGCGGACGATACAGTAATCTTCATTCTGATCGACCATTTCTATTTTCCGGAAAACAGCATAACCCCTGTTTGTACAGTATACACCTTCCAGCGAAGCGGTCTCACCGATCGTATATGTCATTGTGGAGTTTGGACGTATCACGACATCTCCGCGGTGAAATACCTGAGGATCCACGTAGTAGACCTCTTCCGGGTCTGTTACTGTATTGCCGCGGACCGGAGGTACAGCCATTTCGTATAATTCCGCTTCTATGAATGAAGTGACATAGCTGCCGTCATCTCCCTGTTCACGGATCAGAAAACCATCTGCTCCGCGGTCTCCTCCTGCAGAGAGGAAAGACGCCGGGATCGTAAAGAATTCCTTCGTGACAATAGCCGTCAGCGGGATCTTCAGTCCGTTCTGGGTATTTGTGACAAGTTCAATGTCCAGATATCTTTCATTGCAGTATCGTACCATACCGCTGCTGAAAGACACGGAAGCATAATGCTTTCCGTCCATGTCAAACAGTTCAAGATCTCCGGTTTCTGTGTTCCCGTCTTTTGCAAAACGTACCCTTACAGTATCTCTCGATGCAAGTGCACTGTACTGCCTGTCATTTATGGGAAAGACGACTTTCCAGTGTTCACTGTTGATCAGACGGTAAAGCGGATCTCCTGCCTGGATCTCTTTTTCTGTCCTTAGCTGCACAGTATTTGCAGCCGTCTTTTTGAAATCGTCAGCGCTCAGATCATCTTCCTTGAGGTTTTCTTTGCCGTCCATGATGTATGAAATAATGCCATCCGATGGTGACAGGCTTACCGTTCCCTGCGCGGCCAGTCCGTTTTCTGAATTATTTACAATGGAAGCATTGACAGCATATTTCAGGTCATATACTCTTCTGTATTCGTCAGATGAATAGTTGGATGAGTACTGGGCGGCTATTCTTCTGACAGCGTCAAGATCTGACTCAGAGAGCCGTACAGAAGCCGTTTCATTTCTG
>CACZSZ010000070.1 GCA_902783945.1 uncultured Lachnospiraceae bacterium | reverse complement strand
TTATAGGGAACCAGTGTATTTGTGCCCTTAAAGACAACCTTCACCGAATCAGTTTTGTCCCCCTGCACCATCATTTTCGGCTCGCTCAATGTGGTGATCAGATTTCCATGTTCATCACGTGCCGGTGTACTTCCATCTTCTTCATATACCTGATCATTCGTTCTGTACCAGATCTGATAAGGATACTGAATCAGCTTATTTGATGCGCTGCCAGTTCCCGATAATTTTTTGGTCAGCTCTGCAGCAGCAGGTTCAACAGATGCCAGATTGAAGCGCATACGCAGATTGGAAGCTCCCGCGCCGCGTTCCATATATAACATCTTCATTGAATGCTTTGTATAATCTTTGAACACATGGACAATCTCTCCGTCAACTTCTTTCTCCTGAAACAGATCTTCGAAACTGCCGGGACCGTTGTAGTACTGCCGAAAGATCTCATAAAGAGTGGTATTCCCCCGGCTGCTGGTCACCTTACCGGTTCGGAAGTTGACAGTACCCTGCTGAGCAGAGTGAATATCCCCCAGGTCAAGTACCAGCACACCATCTACATAAAACCAGAAATCATCATCTCCGGAAAACTCAAAGATGATATCATGATCCCAATCATCCAGTCCGTCTGCTGTCTGTGTAAAGCTTGCTTCCAGCTCCATTCCGAAGAAATAATCCACGCTGCTCTCGCTTCCGAGTGTATACAGCTTTTCGCCCTTTCTCGGATCACTGTCCGGAAGCGGATTTCCAAGCACATCTGTGTCGTTTGTGATTACTTTTCCGTCAGCGCCGACAGCATACCCCTTTTCTTCGCTGATTTCATTATAAGGCATAAACTGCCCATGGGTCCTGGTGTTCTTTCGCTCAGCTCTTCCTGTGATAGCGCCCAACTGATCATATACTGTAAAATTACCGTTTTCGTTCAGGTGGGCAAAGTTCTGGGTACTGTCATACTCAAAATATCCGCTCTCATTGTATGTACTCTGGATGAAAAGATGATTCGCCTTTTTCATCTTATCAGCCTCAAACAATGTGCCAAAGGATGTATCTGGATTCGGCGTCAAATCCGTTGTCAGCGGGTATCCATCGCTGCCGAGATTCGGAGAAAGCAGTCCGCTTCGTACATTTCCGCTTACTTCCCCCAGCAGAGCTGCCTGTTTGCTGTCCCGATTATTAACGATCTTATTATTAAAGTCGATCATCTTCATGGAAATACCGAATGCATCGTTGTCTACGGTTTTCACCTTTGTTAACGGCTCGGATTCCTCTATGGCAGGCACGATGGCAGCAAAATAAAAATCATCCGCTTCTTCCAGAGGGCAGGTGACAACTTTCATGGTTTCTGTATCGACCTTCATCCCGACAAAGGCATACTCCGTCTGATCCCAAGCCGCAACCGTAGTATAATCATAGCCTTCGGTACGCCCATTCAGATGAATACCAACCGTATGATCAGAGACAATGCCTCCACTCTGCGGTGCGAGATAGTCACCTGGGAATGCAATGCTTTCCAGTTCATAATAGTCCGTCGGCGTACCGTTGATTGTATTATCATCTGTATATTCCGTAAACTCCCAAAGCGCGGAATTATCCTTATTTCCCACCCACTGGATAACATCGCCGCTTTCATATACACGAATCAGATTCCCACTGTAGTCAACTGCATAGTATTCGTATTTTTTGTCATTTTTATTCCACAAACGGGTATAAAGAATTACCTGCGCTTTTTTATGAACCTGTATCTCATTTCCCTCATCGTCGGTTTCTGTCACCATCTCCCCCTTCAGCGCTTCATCAGAAGCGCTGATCTTTCTTGCGGTATAGCTGACAAAATCTTCATCGGAAAGGGATGACTTTTCCACTAGATTCATCCAGCTTCTTCCTCCATTTCCAGTTGCGGCATTGAATCCGTTTGCCGCATTATTCGGAAGATTCAGAGAATAGCTGCCTACTGTAAAATGCCATTTACCCGCATTCGTCCCACTCCCCGGAACTGCATGAATCAGAGAATTGACCTCATCCGGTTCATCCAGAAGCGTGACCGCATTGCCGTTGATCGTCAGATATTTCTTCTGACCGCCTGCCATCGTCGTCAGATGGTACAGATCTGCTTCGACTGATTCAAAAGTCCACATCTGGATATCGCTGTTTTCTGCAACAAGCAGAATACCGTTATTGCTCTGGACATTCGGCTTCATCAGCATATCCACGCCGTCAAGACGCTGAGAAGAAGCACTGTTCTCGGCAGTCAGCGCAGCGGCGGTTGCTGTTTCGTCGTGGAAAGCAATCCCGTAGCTTTTTCCGTCAAGGCCATAAGGATCATTTTCAATATCATACGAAGAAGAATATGTAATTATAATCTGACTGTTTGTCGCATTTTTATTATCTGTATAGAATCTAATGCCTCCTCCGCTTCCGGAATGCTGCAGCCATTTTTTCTCATTGCTTAATTGGAAATAGAATTTCCCGTCAGATGCCCTGGACAGCGTAAAGGAACTTGGGTCTGTTTCAACGAGTCCGATCAAATTGCCGGATGTGTTTCTAATATATTTTTTTGTTTCTCCATCCTTTGTATAAATATAGAACTTGCCATCTGATCCATTACCTGCCGGCTCAAAATACCAGGTGGCCGCCTGAACATAATTGGTGGTTTCGATAAAGGCACTATTCCCGTTCACATCACTGGTAAAATAGTTCTTCGGATTCCCGTAGGAGAGATAGAAACCTGTTCCATCCTGCAGTTCACTCAGATTCGAAACTGCAGTAATGTCAGTCTGCACCGGCGGCGGAGCATCTACAACGGCATAAACCGAGAACCCTTCCGCCCCAAAGCTGAGAGAAAGGCCATCCTTCATTTCTTCAGAATCAAACGCAACATCTTCGATAACTTCCGGCTGGATATCCTGTCCCGGAAAATGAACCACCTGCGCATTCCGGTTGATTTCCTGATCCGCAAGTTGAATCTCCACATCCACCGGTGCGGTAATGATGACTTTGTCACCATCTTCGTCGACGATTTTGATATCAAATAGCCGGATGTAGGAAGCACTTCCTTCCTCCAGGCCAAGAATACTTTCCGTTTTGGAAACATATTCATCATACAGTAATGCCGCTTCAGAGTTATCTCTGCCTGACACTGCTGCTTCTTGTGCATTTTCTCCAGGCAGAATTTCATTCACTTCAAGTCTGGCTCCCTCCGGGATCCCGGATTCAGCATAATTAGTCACTTTTACCTTATAATTATGTCCGTCGCTGGCTAATATATCCTTCTCGATCGTAGTGCCAACGATAGCAAAAACAGGAAAGCTGTCGGCATCGAAAACTAGTTCATCATCGGCAGGTGTTTCGGTGAGTTCTGCCTGGTCGACCTGATCAACGACCTGTACGCCGCCTGCATCATCGACATGCATAACAAAAGTGTCCTCAGCAGATTTGGTCTCAGGACAGGTGATACTGACTCGAACGGGCTTTAATGGCTCGATCTCACGATCATTTTTATCTGTAAATGTAATGTCTACCGCGTGAACATACTGTATATCAGCAGAATCTGTTTCTTCGGACGCAGCTTCCCGGACGCTGTCCAGAGTTTTTTTATCTTCCACATCCTCAACGTTCAGAGTAGTTCCAAGCG
>CACZSZ010000069.1 GCA_902783945.1 uncultured Lachnospiraceae bacterium | reverse complement strand
GTATGTCCGTCCGTCACTGCCGGCGACCGGTGTTCCCAGAACGATGACCTGATCTCCATTGTTCAGTTCCGAGCCGCGGATCTCATTTGTGTAATCATAGGTCGGTGCTGTTCTTATTGACAGATATCCTGTCTGCACTCCGCTGACAGTGCGGTAACTATTTGTATCATAGCCGTTTCCACCGGTAACATTCTCAACTGCCATCTCATTGATCTTATTAAGTTCTGCCATTGTCTTATCCTCCTTGATTTTTCCTATTCATTTCCGCCGGTTTTAATCTGTTTTGTCCGGCAGGTTTGTTTTGTGTCGTTACAGGAATATATACGGAAAGAAGAAGGAGTATCCACAGGATTTGAAATTTTTTTCTCCTGTTATATAGTCAGAACCGGATCCCGGCCGCGAATTCATCATAGCGGAAGAACGCCCGGTTTGCGTTTGGCGTCAGGACCAGAAGCAGATCTCCTCTCCGTGAGAAGGACCAGACATGTTCAATATAGCCTCCCCGGGTGTACTTCCAGACAAATTCCACATTATCCCCGTCTTTTATGTTCCGGACAAACCGGGCAAAATCAGCAGCATCCTTATCCTCTGCATCCGTTTTGTGATCGATCGGACATTTTTGTTCGGAACCGTCCAGATGAACGGTCACTTCTTCATACCCATAGACAGAACGGCCCAGCTCACAGGAAAAATCATGCTCCAGTGCCATCTCCTGCGCCTCCGGGAAAAAGTGTTCATAGAGCCCCCAGTATTTTTCCGCGAGATCTTCCGGACTCATTCTTTTTCCGCGATCCCAGTGTTCCTCAAAGTACTCACTGTTTTTCTCCGTCCCGGCGCTGTATTCCCACTCCGGAAGATAGCCGGATACTGTCTCGCCGCCGTCTCTGCGATATGCCTTGACAAGGATCATCTGCGTGTCCGGCCGCCATTTGACGCTGCTGATGCCCTGGTTATCTTCCATATAGATGGAATAAGCTTCCTGCTTCAGGCTTTTTGTGCTGCGGAATACAAGTTTTCCTTCATCTGTCCCAACCGCGATAAAACGGCTGTCCGGAGAGATACTGAACGAGCTGACCGCCCCTCTGTCAAAATACAGCTCCGCCCGGGGCTGCCCCGTTTCAACGTCGATGCACTCGATCAGGTGATGTCCGGAGTTCCCCCGCAGATACAGGGTCCCATCGGGAGAAACTTCGCTTGTCAGCATGGAAATCGCCTTATCCGGCACCAGACACCTGGATTTATGCAGAAGTCCAAGACTGTTCGTGACGGCCCAGAGATCGTTCTTCGCAGTATTCGGCACAAACAGAGTCGTTCCATCCGGCGACCAGCTGACCCTGGCATAACGTTTCCGCTTTCCGGTCTTCAGGTTCCGGACATGGCGGCACTCCGGATATGTATAGATCTCGACATCCCCCAAAAAGCAGCTGACTGCAAAATATGGCTTTAACGGATGAAACGCAAAAAATGCCGGGAAATTCGTCATCGGAATCTTTTGCGACAGAACGCCCTGGTCCAGGTCGTAGGCACACAGAAAGCCATCCTGTCTCCGGCCGTCCTGATCCTCCGCCTCCTGCCTGAACCCTGCCAGCAGAAGATGTCCGTCCGGTGAGACCCCGGCGGATTCCGGTATCCCGGCGCACTGTGTGTCAATGACTTTAATCTGCCTGCCGGAATAATCATACACATAGATGTGCTCCCTGATCACCATGCAGAAGAATTCACTGCTCTCCGCCATCACGGAATAGCCTTCTCCCTGCACGTGTACGGAGAACACTTCCTGGACATCCTTCAGACCGACCGCATCCGCTTTTTCCAGAAGATCCCTGTGGAATGTCACGGCTTTCTGATCATATTCATAGCCCGGCATCTCCATGATCCTGTCCAGCAGTCCGATTGCTTCCTCCACATAGCCTGCAGAAGCTTTTTTCTCTGCTTCTCCCATCCAACGTTCATAGTTGTTCTGGTTCTCCAGCACCTGTTCTGCTGAGATCACCCTGTTCAGTGCCCACGGGGCTTTGTAGGTAAACGGGCCGACCTGTACTGTCTCCAGTTCTGCCGGTTCCCAGGCGTACTGGTTGAGGATCCTTAGGAAACGATCGTCCTCTGAAAAGGATACATGAGAAATCCCTCCATCTACATGAAAGGTCTTAAGTACCCGGCTGCCCTGCCGGACTGCCACGAACCTCCGGTTATGCGTATCCTCATCTACCTCGTACAGACCGTTATGAGAACGGGCGCTGCGGACACTTTCCAGTCCGGCGTCCGCGGCATTTTTGAAGTATCTGACCTGTACATCGTTATCATAAGACTGGAAGCCGGCAGGATATCCGGATGGACCGGCTTCCCTGAAAATCTCATCCCTGAAATTTCTGGATTTCTGATCGACCCTGCACCGGACGATGATCTCATCCAGCGCCCCGATATCGTCGATCAGCCCCGCACGCCAGCGCCGTAGTGCGCGGTTATATACGGATTCCGCGTGATGTCTGTTGATGCCGAGCGCCAGTTTCCACTGTTTTTCGGCCTCTTCCGGTTTTCCCAGATCCAGGTAGGAAAGTGCGCGGTTGTTCAGGATGTCCGCCGAAGAAACATAGTTGTCCGGCTCAGGCCGCATGTAAGCGGTTCCCGTCTCTGACTGATAGATTCCGGAAAGCGTTTCACAGATCCTGTCAAAATCATCCGGCCGCTCTTTGACGCACTCCGCGAGAAGCTGTCTCATTTCCCCGGAAAGCGGTATCCTGCACAGAGCAGCGATTTCCCCAAAGCGCTCCCGCACCTCGGAGCCCGTCTTCCACAGCTGCTTTCCCGCGTACATTTTCAGAACCGTCACCGCCCAGGCATAGACGTCCATCCATTGCGCAGCAGGAGCTCCTTCCAGCTGTTCTTCCGGACAGTACTCGGCAGTACCTCCCCAGGAAAGGGGGCGGCTTTCGTCCTCCAGCTGCTGCTGGGCCTTCGCGAGACCGAAGTCTGCTATTTTGGCTTCCCATTTCTTCGTAAGCAGCAGATTGCCGGGCTTCATATCCTGATGGATCAGCTTTTTTTTATGAGAATACCGAAGACCCCGCGCCGACTGGATCGCGATATCCAGGATCCTCTCCCGCACCTCCTGCTCATTTCCGTCGTACAGAGTGCCGTCCAGGATCCGTTCCTTCAGGCTGCCGCCATCCATCCATTCTGAAAAGATCGTCGGGACTTCGCCGATCTCACGGACATAATAGCAGGAGACAATGTTCTGATGAAGGCCGAGGTCGATCCAATGTTCACAC
The DNA here is from genome assembly GCA_902783945.1 of uncultured Lachnospiraceae bacterium. GTDB lineage: Bacteria > Bacillota > Clostridia > Lachnospirales > Lachnospiraceae > Bilifractor. The sequence continues at coordinate 562 of CACZSZ010000069.1, read as the reverse complement.
TCGGCGATGAAGTTTTCTTTTCTCTCCCGACTGCCCTCCGCGAAAAATCTCGGCTGCGGCCGCTTCATCGCAAGGTCCACATCCCAGCCGGTGTGCCGGACTTTCCAGACACTGCCCATGCCCCCATTTATGGCATCGGAAGTGACCCGGTAGATATCCAGGATCATGTTGTCCTTCCCAATCTCCTCATTGGAGATCGCCTGCTGCCCCACGCCGTCTGCCAGCCGCACTGCGGCATCGTCGAGACTGGCCCGTAAGATGGACATCTCCTCTTCGGTGCTGATTTTACTGATCGAATTGCTGACCGAACTTTCCGAATAATCCATTGTCCTGTCCTTTCTGCCATTCGTCCTTTTATATTGAATTATACTCTGAGAGTTCATGTTTGCATATCGCGTTCTGCTGCACTTCACATCGTTTTTTTCAAATCGTTTACGATTATGAGTGCAAAAACAGATACATGTAAATACAAAATAAGGGGCTGTCGCATTAGCGATGGCCCTTTTCCATTCCCCAAGGCTGGGATCTATACACCGTTTAAAAAAAGCGAAACAGAAAACTG
>CACZSZ010000068.1 GCA_902783945.1 uncultured Lachnospiraceae bacterium | reverse complement strand
GGGAAACGTCACACCCTCAAACTCTGTATCCTCAGAACTCTCATACCATCTGCGCAGGTATCCGTACTCACGATTCGGTGTCGGAAAGGTCAGGATCCGGACCCAGCCGGAACGGAATTTCCCGGCTTTCCGGACCAGCGTATCATACCACTTCAAAACAATCTTTTCGGGGATACTGTCCGCCAGCCGCAGCAGAAACCGTTCCCCTGCCGCTTTTCCGGCAATCTTACCGACCCTTGCCCAGAGCAGCTTCCGCACCACAAAGCAGGGAATGGAAAACAGTGTCCTCCCTATTTTGCTCTCCGGCACGGGATCAAGCGGAAACACATCAATAAAGACACCCTGGCCGTAAGGCATGTGTTCCTGATGTTCACGCAGAAACAGCGTATCCTTTCTGCGGAGCTTCCCGTATCCCCAGCGATAGCCGGGCGTACAGATATGGTCCTGAAAATAAAACCGGCTGCCGTCCAGTTCTGTGCGGCAGGCCTCCCGGAATCGCTCGTACTCTTCACGCAGCATAGCCACATCCGCATCGTCATCCCAGGGTATGAAGCCGCCGTGCCGCACAGCACCCAGCATGGTTCCTGCTATGATGTTGTACCGGATGCCGCATTTCTGGCAGATCCTTTTCAACTCTTCCAAAAGCTCCAGCTCCGTCAGCTGGAGCCTGCGGAGAAGATCTCCTTCTACTGGTATCATCTGCGGTACCCCCTATACATGGCGGTCCTCTCCCGCACCGAAGCGGATCAGATCCAGAGTCCCCCTCTCAGCACTGATGATCAGAACATCCCAGAGTTCCTGGGACGGTTTGCCCCTCTCTCTGTACCATGTGACGGAGCCGGCTGGCTTATGCTCTTCGAAGTACTCCAGCTTGCTGCAGCCGATCCCGATCACCGGAAACTCACAGCCGTTCCAGATCTGGTCCGCGTGATTATGGCCGTGTATATATCCCAGCACCGCGTGTCTCTTTCTATGAAAACGTTCTATCAGACGCAGCAGTCTTTTCCCGTTCCGGATTTTTTTGCTCCACACATGAATCTCCGAAGCGGGCGGAACATGTGAAAAGATCAGGATCCGGTATCCTTCCGGCAGCGTCCGAAGCGCCCTGCGGGCAAATACAAGTTCTGTCCGGGAAAACCCGTATCGCTCCTTCATCTCGGGATCAAAAGAGTTCAGAAACAGCAGGCGGATCTTTTTTTCCGGCAGATCCTCCACAAAGCTCGTTTCATTTCTGTTCATGCAGAGTTTCGCACTTTCCTCTGCGGTCATGCTGTCCGGATTGCCGCGAAAATAATTGCGGTCATGATTGCCAAGACAGACCAGCGGCTCTCCCGCAATCTCCCGGAGATCCCTGATCATTTCCTGTACGATCTCTTTCGTGTACCGGACCGGAAGCAGGCCGTCGGTGAGATCCCCGAGATGGATCAGGCCGTCAGGCCGTATCAGCTCTGCAGTAAGTTTCAGGCTCTTCAGGGTATCCGGCCAGATCCCGCCTGTCGTATAATGCGTGTCCGCCAGAAGAAAAAACACTGCGTCATCCGTACTCCGGCACTGCTCTGTTTTTCCGGCGGTCTCTTCTGCCTCCTGCCGCATCCATCCGGGAATTTCGTCCGGGTCTGTATCCGTTTCCTGTGCTGCGGCACACGTACTTTTTCTCCCTGTTTCTTCCAGCCGGAAGAGATCAGAAAAGAACAGGTCTTTTCCTTCCTCCCCGGTATATTTTGCGGTAAGGCGCACAAAGCCCCGGCTGTGCAGGATCCTCGGCTGTACTGACCAGCACGGATCACTCTCTTCCGGGTCATATGATGTCCAATTCCCCTCCGGATCGTAGGAATACGTATAGATCAGGCTTTCTTCTGTTTTTTCGGAATAAAAAAAGTATTGAAACTGCAGATCCGGAACAACGGCTGCGATCCTGTCTCCTGCACAGACCTGCACAGGAAGCATCGTCGTGAGACAGCCGGGCTGCGCCGTGATCCGGCCGGTGTCCGGATCGACTGTGTGATCCCGGAGCAAAAACTGATTTTTCCCCGGATCTTTCATACGCGAGTGCTGTCCCTCCTTCCAAGAAAGTCTTCAAACACACCGGCCATGAAGACCGACTCCTGCGGTGTCAGTTTATACTCTCTTCCCCGGTGTCCCCGGATCCGGTACAGAAAATCCGCAAGTTCATAACGGAATCCTTCTTCTTCATATTCCGCAGAAAATCGTTCTCTCACCGAAGGATCTTCCCTCCGTATTTCAAAGTAGCCCGTCTTCCACCACGGCGCCTCTGCAATAATATAGCCCTTTGTGCCGCTGATGATCAGCTCGCCCTCCGATTTGACACCGATACCGCAGCGTCCCTGAGCCGCTTTCCCATCCTTCAGGAACTGAACAGACGTGTACGCATCTACACCGGTCTCTCCGTTCACGGAAAAGAACGACCACTTCAGCCCCTCCGTTCCGAAAAGCTTCACTACCGGCAGCATCAGATAGGATCCGAATTCCGTAAAACTGCCGCCATACTTCTGATCGGTCCATTCACGCACTTCCGGAGACGTATATCGCGTCAGGCAGGCCTGCACATCCACGATCTCCCCGATATATCCGCTCTCCGCGACACCGCAGAGATTCACAAATCCCGGGCAGTAGGCTGTCTTAATAGCCTCCATGAGCACAAGTCCGCGTTCCTCTGCAATGGCAAACAATTCTTCCGCCTCTCTTCTGGAAAAACAGAGCGGTTTTTCACAGAGTACATGCCTGTCCGCCATGAGCGCTGCTCTGGCATATGCGTAATGTGTCTCATGCGGAGAAGCAATATAGACCGCATCTGTCTGGTCAAATAGTTTATCCAGCGTGCGCACTTTGACAGCAGACGTGTGCCGCTCCAGAAAACCTCCCAGCGTGCGCGATCTTTCAGGATCGGGATGATAGACGCACGGCATCTGCACACTCCTCACGTGTCCGGCCTCTTTCACAAACCGCTCCGCTACGCGCCCGCAGCCGATCATGCCGATCCTCAGTTCCGCATATGGTTCCTGCAGCAGCACCCTGGAAGAGACTCCGGGTGTCCTCTTCAGATAGACTACTTCACAGAGTGCTCTCAGATGTTCGAATTTACCCAGCCAGTCGTCGCCGATGGCGAAAATATCAGCCTGATACCGGCGGATATCTTCCGCCTTCTGCCCGTGGTGGTCTTCGACGATCACCTGATCTACACACGGACAGCTGCGTACATTTTCAATCCGTTTTTCCAGAGGATCTACGACTCCCAGCTTACCCCGCCGGTATGCGTACTGGTCTGTGGCTACTCCCACGATCAGTCTGTCTCCGAGTGCTTTCGCCCGTTCCAGAAGGCTTACATGCCCTTCGTGGAACAGATCGAACACACCGTACGTAATGACTGTCTTCATGCTTCTCTCTCCCTGTCTTTCCAGTATTCCCGGTAATCTCTGTTTAAATCGATGATCATATCCCTTCCGAAATCATGCCCGGTGTTTCGCTCAGACTCGGGCGGCAGCTGCATGTAATCCCCGTACATCTGCCGGAGTACCTTGTCATATTTCACGGGAACAGGATATTCCCGCCCTTCAAAGAGTGCCGTCGTCATCTCGTCCCAGTCTGAGCGGAGATATTTCCCGCAGAACGGAGCCGCATCAATCGTACCCATCCTCTCACATGTTTGCGGATCCTTCCAGGCCAGCTTCAGAAACCGACCGCCCAGCCACCATCGAAACCGGTAAGGAAGCCAGTCCGAAAACTTGTGAAGCCAGTGCCCCTCTGCGTGGATCGCGGCGCGGCCCTCATCGGAACGGAGCGCTCCCGACGCTCTGATCAGAAAGTCCTGTATCCGCTGGCCAAACCTGGAACGGCAGGCCCCCACAAAAGGATAGATATCCATTCCGATCCCTCCGTGACAGTCTGTCGGCTTCATGTCCTTTGGCATAAAAGTCGTCCCGTCCGCATATACCTTGATCCATCTTGTTGTATGTGCTTCTGCCGTATCCTTTGTCTGTATCACATAGGGTGCCGGCATTTCAGAAGCGAGTTCCAGAAAACGCCG
>CACZSZ010000067.1 GCA_902783945.1 uncultured Lachnospiraceae bacterium | reverse complement strand
AGCAGCACATACAGGAAAGGCCGGGGAAGCGATGGGAGAGTTTATCAACGCAGCGGATATATTTGGCGAAAATGTTTTCAATGACACAGTCATGCAGGAGCGCCTGCCCAAAAAGGTCTATGCCCAGCTCAGGGAGATCATCCGTGAGGGAGGCGATCTGGATCTGGCGACGGCGGATGTTATCGCGCATGAAATGAAAGAATGGGCGATCGAAAAGGGGGCTACGCACTATACACACTGGTTCCAGCCGCTTACCGGTGCGACAGCCGAAAAGCATGATGCGTTTATTACTTCTCCCCTGCCAAGCGGCAAGGTACTGGTCAGCTTTTCCGGAAAAGAATTGATCAAGGGAGAGCCGGATGCCTCATCTTTTCCGTCCGGAGGTCTCAGAGCAACCTTCGAAGCACGCGGATATACGGCCTGGGATTGTACTTCCCCGGCTTTTGTGAGACAGGATGCCGGAGGGGGTACACTTTGTATTCCGACTGCTTTCTGTTCATACAGCGGAGATGCGCTGGACCAGAAGACTCCGCTGCTGCGTTCCATGGAAGCTATCAACAAACAGTCACTGCGCCTTCTGCGTCTCTTCGGAAATACGACTTCGAAGAAAGTCTTTCCCTCTGTCGGTGCTGAACAGGAATATTTCCTGATCGACATGGACAAGTTCCGTAAACGGAAAGATCTTGTCTATACCGGCCGCACATTGTTCGGTTCCATGCCGGCAAAAGGACAGGAACTGGATGACCACTATTATGGAGCGCTCCGTGCACGTGTTGCGGCATTCATGAAAGACGTCAATAAAGAATTGTGGCGCATGGGTGTGACAGCCAAGACACAGCATAAAGAAGTGGCACCGGCTCAGCACGAGCTTGCCTGCATCTATGATCAGGCCAATGTGGCGACAGATGCGAACCAGCTTGTCATGCAGACGCTGAAGCGGATTGCTTACGATCATAATTTCAAATGTCTGCTGCATGAGAAACCCTTTGAGGGTGTGAACGGTTCAGGGAAACACAACAACTGGTCACTCAATACGGATGACGGGATCAATCTTCTGGATCCCGGGAAGACGCCTCATGAGAACGTGCAGTTTCTGCTTGTTCTGTCCTGTATCGTCAAAGCGGTGGATGAACACGCGGGCCTGCTCCGTGAGTCTGCGGCAGATCCCGGAAATGACTGCCGTCTCGGGGCCAATGAGGCTCCGCCTGCGATCCTGTCCGTATTTCTGGGCGAACAGCTCAGCGATGTGGCAGAGCAGCTGGTCAGTACGGGAACGGCAACAAGCAGTCTGAAAGGCGAGATCCTGCAGATGGGAGTCAAAAGCCTTCCCGAACTGTATAAGGATGCAACGGACCGGAACCGCACATCTCCATTTGCTTTTACCGGTAATAAATTTGAATTTCGTATGGTCGGTTCGCGCGATTCGATCGCGGAGCCGAATGTCGTGCTTAATACGATCACGGCGGAGGCATTCAGTGATGCCTGTGATTTTCTGGAAAAGGCGGAAGACTTTGACGCGGCGCTTCATGAACTGATCAAAAAGAATTTCCGTGAACACCAGAGGATCCTGTTCAGCGGGAACGGCTATTCGGAAGAATGGATAAAAGAGGCTGAAAGCCGCGGACTGCCGAATCTGCAGAGTATGGTCGATGCCATTCCCGAACTGGTGACGGACAAGACGATCGGGATGTTCCGGAAGTTCGGCGTATTTTCGGAAGCGGAGCTGCAGTCGCGTGCGGAAGTCAAGTATGAATTTTATGCCAAGACGATCAATATCGAGGCAAAGGCGATGATCAATGTGGCTTCCAAACAGATCATACCTGCGGTCGTGCAGTATGCGGGTATTCTGGCTGAGACTGTGTGCCGCATACAGGCGGCAGGGGCCGGTACGGATACGGTGGCCAGAAGACTGCTGGTACGGACTACGGAACTGCTGGATGAGACACAGGCGGCACTGGATGAACTGACGCGGATCGATGAGAAAGCCGGGGCGATGAAAGAAGGGCGTGAACAGGCTGTCTACTATCATGAGAAGGTTATCCCGGCTATGGCGGCTCTGCGCAGTCCTGTTGATCAGCTCGAAAGGATCGTGGATAAATCGCACTGGCCGATGCCGTCATACGGAGACTTGCTGTTCGAAGCTTAAAATATTAAGGAAATTTTAAAAATCCCTTCCATTTTTATGCAAATTGTATTAGAATAATTTTATAATGCGTCTGAGAAGGAAAAAAATATGATTTCTAACCAGATTTTACAGAGCACCCTGGACGGACTGAAGAGTATAACAAAAGCTGATTTCGGCATTTATGATCCCGATGGGAAACAGCTTGTGGCGACAATTTCGGATATGGAGACGGACAGGGGAAGCCTGATCGGATTCGCCCAGTCCCAGGCAGATTCCCAAACGATAGGAGACATCCAGTTTTTTAAAGTATATGACGAGCATCAGCTCGCCTATATTCTGCTGTCGCGGAAAAAGGGAAACAGCAGTATGATGATCGGCAGCATGGCTGCTTTTCAGATTCAGAGTCTCCTGGTCGCCTACAAAGAACGATTTGATAAAGATAATTTTATCAAGAACCTGCTGATGGACAATCTGCTTCTGGTAGATATTTATAACAGAGCCCGCAAACTGCGGATCGCTCCGGAAGCAGACCGTGTCGTCTTCATTCTGGAGACTCCTCCGGATCAGGATCAGGCCACAGTTGAAAATCTTCGCAGCCAGCTTGGGACACAGTCCGGCGATTTCATCACAGCAATTGATGAGAAGAGCATCATCATCGTTCGGGAACTGGAGCCGGGAGACGGATACCGGCAGGCTGAAGAATTTGCCGCTTCTGTTCTGAAACTGGTATGCATGAACGAGGACGAAGACACACACATTGCATACGGTACGATCGTACACGAGCTGAAAGAGGTATCACGGTCCTACAAGGAAGCGAGAATGGCGCTGGATGTCGGAAAAATCTTTTTTGACGGCAGGAACAGCATCGCCTACAGTTCTCTCGGTATAGGCCGGCTGATCTATCAGCTTCCCATCCCGCTCTGCAAAATGTTTATCAAAGAGATTTTTTCTCAGAAGGCACCGGATGATTTTGACGAGGAGACGCTTGTCACGATCAACAAGTTCTTCGAAAACAATCTGAATGTCTCGGAGACATCCAGACAGCTTTATATCCACCGGAATACACTCGTCTACCGGCTGGACAAGCTGCAGAAGAGTACCGGGCTGGATCTTCGTGTATTTGAAGATGCCATCACATTTAAAATTGCTTTGATGGTCGTGAAGTACATGAAGTATATGGAGACACTGGAATACTGATGAGCAATATTCAGCGAAGCTGAACAGTTGCCTGTTGAGGAGGAAACTATGGCGGACAGTCTGATCACTCTCCAGGATGTGACGATGATCTATGAGCGCGGCGCGCAGCCGGCCATAGATAATATGTCTCTGAATATTGACAGAGGAGAGTTTATATTTGTTGTCGGTGACAGCGGTTCCGGAAAAACTACGCTGGTGGAACTGCTCTTGAAGGAACTGAGTCCAACTTCCGGAAAAATCAAGGTAAACGGCAAGGATCTCGGGAAGGTCCGGGGATCACGCATTGCCAAATACCGCCGCAGTGTAGGTGTTGTGTTTCAGGATTTCCGTCTGCTGCAGGACAGGAATGTTTATGACAACATCGCATTCGCCCAGCGGGTCATTGAGAAACCAAATCGCAGTATAAAGAAGCGTGTGCCGGAAGTGCTGACACTGGTCGGTCTGGCAGACAAGTACCGTTCCTATCCGAAGGAACTTTCCGGCGGCGAGCAGCAGCGTGTTGCACTGGCCAGGGCGATCGTGAACCGCCCGGATATTCTGCTGGCAGATGAGCCGACAGGTAATCTGGACCCCAAGAACTCGGAAGAGATCATGCGGCTGCTGGAAGAGATCAATATGCGCGGGACGACTGTCCTGGTCGTTACACATAACCGCGAAATCGTCAATATGATGAAAAAACGTGTTATCCGGCTGCGGAAAGGCGTCATAGTGAGTGACGAAAAAGAAGGTGGCTACGTTGAAGATTAGAAGCCTGTTTTATAACGCCGGACAGGGCGTCAAAAACATAAACCGGAACAAAATGTTTTCCTTTGCTTCCATCGCCACGATGGCTGCCTGTATCTTCATATTCGGTCTGTTCTTTGCCATTCTGATGAACTTCAATTATGTGCTGAAGAATGTGGAACAGAACGTCGGTATCACAGTGTTCTTCGACGAAGGACTGGATCAGGCCTCGATCGATATTATCGGAGCCAGCATCAGCTCACGTTCCGATCTGGTCAAGGAGATCCGCTATGTGTCCGCGGATGAGGCATGGGAAAGCTTTTCCGAAAAGTATTTCAAGGGAAATGAGAAGGCTGCTGAGGGCTGGAAGAACAACAATGACAACCCGCTGGCAAACTCGGCACATTTTGAAGTGTATCCGAATAAGATCGAGCAGCAGCAGGAACTGGTCTCTTTCATTGAGGTCATGTCCGGCGTGCGGCAGGTCAACCAGAGCCAGCAGGCTTCGGCGACACTGTCTACGATGAACAAACTGATAGCCGGTGTGTCGATCATCATCATTCTGATCCTTCTGGCGGTATCGGCATTCCTGATCAGCAACACGATCACAGTCGGGATCAATGTACGGCGGGAAGAGATCGGGATCATGAAACTGATCGGTGCGACAAATTCGTTTGTGCGTCTGCCGTTTGTGCTGGAAGGTATTCTGATCGGCCTGATCGGGGCGGCGATCCCGCTGGTCATCATCTATTTCCTGTACAATCGTGCGGTGGATTACATCCTTTCGAAGTTCAGTGTTCTGGAAAACTTTATGAACGGTCTGCTTCCGGTCAACAGAGTATTTATTTTCCTGCTGCCGATCGGTCTGGTGCTTGGTGTGGGCATTGCCCTGATCGGAACGGTGAGCGCTATCCGGAAACATCTGAAAGTCTGAAAGATCCGGAGTATATTGATAATACCGGAAAAAATGCAATACGGCGGGGTGATGGCGAAGACATCACCTCGTTTTTTTCATTTCTCATGCCGGCACGGCATGGTATAATGCTAGGGAAATACTTTGTGAAGAAAACATACATGGAGGAAATAAATCGTGAGTCAGTATGCATTTGGAGTAGATCTGGGCGGTACTTCTGTCAAAATCGGTTTTTTTACCTGTGATGGAGATCTGCAGGACAAATGGGAGATACCGACGAGGAAGGAAAACAGCGGAGAGGAGATCCTTCCGGATATTGCCGCTTCCCTGAAAGGATATATGCAGAAAAAAGGCCTGACCGTCTCTGAAATAGAAGGAATCGGGATAGATGTGCCGGGAGCTGTCCTGGAGGGAGGAATTGTCAACCGGTGCGCCAATCTCGGATGGGGCGTAAAACCTGTCGGGGAGGAGCTGTCAGCGCTTATGGACGGTATGAAGGTCCGTGTGGCCAACGACGCGAATGCGGCTGCACTGGGCGAACTGCATTGTGCCGGCGGACGGAAGAACGCGGTGATGGTCACTCTGGGAACGGGCGTCGGCGGAGGCGTGATCCTGGACGGCAGGATCGTGACAGGTGCTTTCGGGGCAGGAGGAGAGATTGGCCATATTCCCGTGCAGCCGGGGGAAACAGAGACCTGCGGCTGCGGGAAAAAGGGATGTCTGGAGCAGTACGCATCTGCCACCGGGATCGTGCGGCTGGCACGGAAAAAGCTGGAAGAAAGCAGCATGGACAGTGTGCTGCGTGAAGAATTGCCTCTGTCCTGCAAAAGAATACTGGATGCCGCTAAAGCCGGTGACAGGGCGGCACTGGAGGTGCTGGAAGAGGTCGGGGAGACGCTGGGACGTGCGCTGGCTTCCGTTGCCTGCGTGGTCGATCCGGAAGTCTTTATCATAGGGGGAGGCGTATCCAAAGCCGGTACAATTATAATCGATGTTATCCGGAAGTATTATACACAGTATGCGTTTCATGCTTCGAGGGATACGGCATTTACGCTGGCAGCACTGGGTAACGACGCCGGTATGTACGGAGCAGTCCGTATGATCATTGAAAAATAACAGCTTTTTAATATGGGAAAAATGCGTGACAGAATCGAAAATGCTTTCCGGGATTTTTCGGCCGGCTCTTTTATTGCCGGTGTCATTTGTACTGCCGTGATCGCAGCAGCCTGTCTTCTGCTCTGGCTTTATCTGCCGTTCGCGCCCAGACCGTCAAGGCCTGATTCTCTGGCAGCCTTGAAAAAAGTGAGCGAAGCCGAGGGTATTATACGACGGAAGTTTATCGGGGAGATCGATGAGCCGGGACAGACTGATGCCATGCTGCGCGGACTGGCAGAAGGACTGGATGATGCCTATGCCCAGTATTACACAAAAGAAGAATATGAGGACATGAAAAAAGAACACGCCGGCATGACAAAGGGGATCGGCGTGCAGATCGCACAGGACATGGAAAGCGGCGTGCTGGTCATTGTCTATGTGATAGAAGACTCTCCGGCTGACCGCGCAGGTGTCTGTGAGAACGACAGGATCCTTTCTGTGAACGGAGAAGTCATGGCGGGCAGGACCAGTGCTGAAGCAGCGGATATCATCCAGTCTGCAGAGGGACCGATCACGTTGCTTTTGCAGCGGGAAGGTGAAGAAGAGCCTGTCGAGCTGGAGATGGAGAAAGAAGCCGTCATACAGAGAGATGCCGTCTCGGCGGCAATGCTTGTAGATGAAGTCGGCTATATCCGTATCAATACGTTCAATAAACTGACTTCGGAACAGTTTGCGGAAAACTATGCAAAACTGCAGGAAATGGGAATGAAATCGCTGATCATCGATCTGCGCAATAATCTGGGCGGCCTGGTCACTGCCTGCTGTGACACGTTGGAGCAGATCCTTCCCGAAGGTCCGATCATGTACGAACAGGACCGCGATGGGAGGGAAACGCATATTGACTGCGAAGGCGGGACACCGATCGATATTCCTCTTGTTCTGCTGGTAAACGGATATACGGCCAGCGCTTCCGAAATATTCACGGGAGCCGTCCGGGACTATGGGCTGGCCACGATCGTCGGAGAACAGACATACGGAAAAGGTGTTGAACAGAACACGTATCTGCTGTCGGACGGCAGTGCCCTGAAACTGACTACGACAGCATACTATACACCGGAACACGATGATCTGAACGGAGTGGGGATCACGCCGGATGAGATCGTTCCGCTCACGGAAGAAGATGAGACGGACACGCAGCTGGAACGCGCGCTTGAGATACTGGGCGTGGATCTGGAAGAGACCGTCGCCGGGGAACAGAATGAATAAAGAAACATTTTTTACACATGACCGCTCGTTTTACAGGGCACTGTTTCCCATGCTGATCACGCTGTCGCTGCAGAATCTGATCGCGTACAGCGTCAACATGGCTGATAATATCATGCTCGGAAGCTACAGCCAGCCGGCTCTTTCCGGAGCAGCGGCAGTAAATCAGATTTTCTTTATCGTTCAGCAGCTGACACTGGGGATCGGAGACGGGCTTGTTGTGATCGCGGCGCAGTACTGGGGGGAAGGCCGGACATCGCCGATCCGCCGGCTGACAGGGACAGCTCTGAAATTCGGTGTGATCTGCAGTGTCATCATAATTGTACTGTGCACACTGTTTCCTTCGCAGCTGCTCGGACTGTTCACAAAAGATGCCGTGATCATTGCGGAAGGGAGAGCATATCTCTCCATCATCCGGTTTACCTTTCTGTTTTTTGTACTGACACAGGTTCTGATGGCTGCTCTGCGCAGCGTGGAGATCGTAAAGATATCCTTTTATATTTCCATCGTGTCGCTGATCGTAAATGTTGCCATCAATTACACGCTGATCTTCGGACGGTTCGGGTTTCCGGAAATGGGTGTGCGCGGAGCTGCCGTGGGGACACTGGCGGCGCGTATACTGGAGTTTTTGATCATTCTGGTATATGTTGTGCGGATAGATAAGCGGCTTTGCCTTCTCTCGGAGCCGTTCCTGAAAAATGATCCGGATCTGACGCGGGATTTTTTCCGGGCAGATGTACCCATGCTGTTGAGCTCGCTGCTATGGGCGATTTCCGTTCCGATGCAGACAGCAATCCTGGGGCATCTCTCTTCTGATGCCATCGCTGCCAATTCAGTGGCGACTACCTTCTATCAGTATCTGAAAGTGATCGTACAGGCTATGTCAGCAGCTTCTGCCGTAATGATCGGCCGTGCGATCGGTATGGGAAATGAGGCCAGAGTCCGGTCGGATGCCCGCACGCTGTCTGTGATCGATGTGGTCATCGGCCTGATCCTGGGACTTCTTCTTTTCGCGCTGCGGCATCCGCTGCTCAGTATGTACCGGATCGATGACTCGGCTCTGCAGCTGGCGGACCAGCTGATCGTGATCATGAGTTTTATAATGGTAGGGATGTCGTATCAGATGCCGGTCAGTTTCGGCATCATCCGCGGCGGAGGTGATGTGCGGTTCACTATGGTCATGAATATGATCAGCACCTGGGCGATCGTCATGCCGCTTTCCTTCCTGAGCGCGTTTGTATGGAAGTGGTCCGTACCGCTCGTCGTGATCGTGATCCAGTCCGATCAGATCTTTAAGGGACTGCCGACGTTTATTCGTTTCCGCAGCTACAAATGGATCAGGAAACTGACGCGTGACTGACGGATTCTCTGGTCGTGCCTCCCGGAGCATACTGTACGGGAAGAAGAACCAGGGAAGGAAGAGAAGCGCGGTTTTTCTGCAGGATCAGTTCCACACATGTCTGTGCGATCTCACGGATCGGCTGTACGATAGTAGAACAGTGATAGCGCCCGGAATAGTAATCCCGTATTCCGTCGTAGCCGATGATCTGCACATCTTCCGGAACCCGGATACTTTTCTTTTTCAAAAAAGCATGAATATGAGCGGCCAGATGATCGGAATTGCAGAAGATGCCGTCAAATTCCGGATGGCCGTTTTTTATATGATCCTGCAGATATTCAAAGAACGGAGCCTCTGTACCGGTGTCGCTCAGTATTACGGAATCGTAAGAAACCTGCCGCTCACGGCAGATGCTCTCAAAACCGGATTCCCGTTTGTTGACTTCACCGTAGATATCTGATCCAATACGGAAAAACAGGAGTTTTCTGCTTCCCAGTTCCAGCAGCTTTTCGGCAGCCAGCTGGCCTCCGCGGAAATTGTCGGAGGAAACGCAGGGAATGGCTGCATTCAGATGGCGGTCAATGGTAACAAACGGAATGGAAGGATCTACTTTGAGATCAGGGTTGTACGTCAGTCCTATTATACCGTCGACTTTGTTCTGACGGACCAGAGTCAGACATTTCTGTTCGGCATCCGTGTCATAGTTGGTGATCATCAGAATATTCCGGTAGCCTCGAGTCATCAGACTGGCCGTGATCTCATCGGTCAGCGCGGAGAAAAAAGGATGCCTCAGGGAGGGAATCAGAAGGGCAATGCTGAGGGTCTCGTTGGTCTTCAGACCGCGGGCATAATTATTGACCTGATAATGCAGCTTTTCGGCGGCTTCTTCCACTTTTTTCCGATAGCTTTCTCCGACCGGAATATTGTTAAAAACTTTGGAAACAGTTCCGAGGGAGACTCCCGCTTCCTTTGCCACATCTTTCATTGTCGGAGTTGAGTTTCTTTT
>CACZSZ010000066.1 GCA_902783945.1 uncultured Lachnospiraceae bacterium | reverse complement strand
TGCCGGTCAGTGTGAATACAGCGCCCTCCAGCGCGGCTCCGTCTGAGTCCGTCTTGAAAACGGTGAACGCGGCGGAATCCAGAAGCCGGTCTGTCATTGTGATCGTATTGCCCTCGAGGGCACCGGCTGCGCTGCAGCTGACCGTGCCATCCTCTTCCACCGTGAATGTGATCGGCGTTGCCACCGCATAACCGAGCGGCGCAATGACCTCATACAGACGATACACTCCGGGATAGAGTTCCGTTTCATACTCCGTCTCTTCCGACGTCCAGCGCGCCATCACTCTTCCCGCCGTATCCCTGATCTCCAGAGTCGCTCCGGGAAGTGCCAGTGCTTTGTTTAAAATATACTTCCGGAAATAGACCTTGAATTTTTTCGCATCCTGGATATTCGTGAACGAAGCGCCGTCCGCATCGTAAACGGCAATGCAGGAAAGCTCTTTCTCGCCCGTGTCATTAATGGTGACCGTGACGTTCTCCGCATGCCTGTCATATCCGATATGCTCATCGTCCCCGATGATCTCGACGATCCTGTAATTGACATAGCCGAGAGATTCCGGCCCGTAGGTGATCTCTTTAAATGTGACGTTCCCGTCTGCATCGTTTTCCGCGATCTGCAGCGTCACGCCGTCTGCCGTCTGCAGCTCAAACCGGTAATCACCGGCAGAAAGGTCTCCGCCCTTCAGAGATTTCTTCGCCTCAAGGACGATCGATCCTTTCTTGCCCACATCTGTAAATGTGAGCATCTCAGAATAGTACTGTCCGTCTTCTGTCAGCGTGAATGTTTTTTCCTCTTCACTCAGGAAATATCCGGCGGGTGCCTTGGTCTCTTTGATCGTATACGTTCCCAGCGGCAGATCCTGTTTCCCCGTGCGCGCTATGCCGGAAGCATTTGTCCGGATACTTTTTACAAATCCGCCGTTTTCGTCATAGATGGTAAACACGGCATTTTCCAGTGTCTCGTTGTTGTCGCCGAGTTTCTGGATCATGACACCGCCGCCCTTATAACTCTCATCCTTTTCATCTACGAAGACGATCGGTTCGACGGTCTCGGAATCGTTTTTCCGTCCGACACTGACGATGACGTTGTTTTCCGTGATCGAGAAATAGAATACATCATCTCTCAGCTCATATCCGGCCGGAGCCTGTGTCTCTTTTACGTAATACTCTCCCTCCGGAAGTCCCATATAGGTATCGGTACGGCAGATGGAAGCCGTGCCGCTGTTCCGCGTGGTCATGGATCTGACCTCGGTCCCGTCCAGAGTGTAGACCGTGAACTCCGCTCCCGAAAGGGGGCCGCCGTCCGTTCCGGTCTTCAGCACCTCGACACCGCCGTAGATACGGTCTGTGATACTCATCAGCGAGAGCAGATTCTGTCTGCCCGGATTCCAGGAACGATATAAGTACAGCTCATAATCCTGCCCGATCCCGGCATACGTCTGAGAAACCAGTTCATTGTAGGCGGCCAGTTCATTCCCGGAAAACAGGGTCGCACCGGCTTTATTATCATACCTGTCGGTAAAATCCCAGATCGCCTGCTGGGTGACATTCATATAACTGTCATGGGTGAGCCCGTATTTGGCCTGGATCCCCGCGGCGTCATTGGGCCATCCGTAATAGATGAGCGTGATCATCGCCTCACGCAGACTGCTGCCCAGCGGCGCATAGCCGTGCGTACTGCCATCCTCTTCCGAGCAGAGCAGCTCCAGGATCTCCTCATCCGTGTTGGCCGTGACACGGTCCAGATACGTTCCGACACCGACCCGGTTCAGGTTAAGACAATATCCCTTAAACGGAGAATCCGGATCATGCACCTCCCACAGATTGGTCCCGTCCAGGCTTCCGTCCGTGCGGTAAAAATGTCCGTCCTCATCATCCGGTACCCGGATCCAGACACCGGCCATCGTCTGAGGATCGTACTGCAGATACAGCTCATCCGCCGTCTTCACAAAGGAAGTGTCCTCTTCCATCGCCCAGTTGCCGTCCACGCCCCAGGGAACTTCGCCCGAAGCACGATAGTTGGCATCCATTTTCAGCTGCAGCTTCGGTCCGAGCACGATCCTTTCCAGTTTCGGACAGCCAGTCAGCGCATTCTCCAGAACTCTGTGATATCCGCGGTCATCGATTCCCGACAGATCCGCACTGAGCAGGGATGAATTGCCAAACAGAAGTCCTGCCATGCCATTGATATATTGTCCGCCCCAGCCGACAGCGCCGGTCTCAAAAGAACTGAGATCGATCTCTTCCAGAGAGCGCATGTACGCCATCATCATGTACATATTGGTGACTTTTGCCGTGTTCAGCGGATGTACATCAAGAGCTTTGATCGAGCTGCAGCCGTAGAACATGGCCCGCATATTGGTGGCGTTGGATGTATCTATGCCGGTCAGGTCGATACTCTGCAGTGAGCTGCAGTTATAGAACATCCGCTCGAAGTTGGTGCAGGCGGAAGTATCCAGATTGCCCAGATTCTGGACCGACTGAAGGTTTGAAAAACCACTGAACAAGTCGGCGCAGTCTGCAGCAGCTGCCTGGATCTTTTCGCCGTCACAGGCAAAATCCACAAAAGCCGCGTCGGTATGAGACCGGATAAATTCCTTTATAGAATCAACTTCTTCATAGGACTCCTCCGGCTTCGTGCGAGAGAATGTGATCTTCTTCTCGTCCGGATCCCAGCAGCCATACAGTTCCTCGCCTGTGCCGCTCTCGGAAATCTTAACCCACGCGAATACGGAGAAATGCGTCGTGGAAAAAGTCAGCGTGCTGTCATTCAGTTCTGCGGCTTCTTCCTGCAGAGGACTGTTCTCATCTGTTTCAAAATGATACAGCTTGCTTTCTTCGCCGATCGTTTCCGAATACTCCTCCGAAGTGATACTCACCGAATAGGAGTATTCCTCCTGATCCAGTTCCTCACCATGGAGATAGATCCCGATGTCAAGCGCAAGGATTTCCTCCGCCGCTCCTTCATCGATCACTTCTGATACCGCGTTTTCGATCTGTGTCATACGCTGAGGATCCTGAATGACAGATACATACAGCATGGTGTCCACAGGAAACGCCTTATCAGCGGTGACACGCACCGTGACATCTCCCACGGTCGTGACCAGTTCCGTTTCGCCCTCTTCGGCATCCTCAGCAGACTCTTCCTTTCCCTCGCCGTCTTTGTCCGGATCCGGGAACTTTACAGAAACTGCGTAGGGCATGTTTGTACAGTCAAGAGGACAGTTGCCTCTGAGATCAGCGGACTCGAGAAGCGTGAACTCCGCTGTTCTGTTCTTTTCGTCATAACTTGCCTTTACATCCTCTTTCCCGTCGTGATCCAGATCGTAAATTCTTTCACCGTGGAAGTCCGCCTCAGTCTGCTTCTGGGAACGAAGGAAACACATGACGGCCCCTTCGTCCTCCGGCTTCGATTTGAAGCTGCCGCCTGTCAGATCCAGGACGTACGGAGTCTGTTTCGCCCAGACCGCACTGACAGCCACGTCGCAGGCAGGCATGACAAACTGTCCGTCTGCTCCGACGGATACCTGTTCGGAAGTCCATCCCGTATAATACACTCCGACCGCAGGAGAGTCGTATACAAGTACAATCCTGTCGCCGGCTGCCGCCGCGGCAGTTTCCGTCTTCTGCCCGTCTTTTTGAATATAGGCTTTACCGCCCGTAACGGTGACCTTATAAGAAGCAGCCTTATCTGCCGCATCCTCTCCGGTCTCCGCCGCATCCTGAGAAACTTCCTGTGAGTCCGCAGGCACATCAGCCGAAGGCGTCTCCGTCTGTGCATCGGCATCTGCCGCCGGTTCCGATGATCCGCCGGCCTCTTCCGGTCCTGCTTCCGCCGGTGCGCCGGTCTCCCCCGATCCGGCCTCTGACGGTGTACCGGCCTCTTCCGATCCGGTCTCTGACGGTGTGCCGTTGTCCGCTGTTCCGTCTGTCGATGTGCCGGCCTCCCCCGATCCGGTTTCTGACGGTGCACTGACCTCTTCGGATCCCGTTTCTGCCGGTGTGCTGACTTCTTCTGATCCGGTCTCCGCCGGCGCACTGACTTCTGCCGTCTCCGCCGCTGCCGCACCGGTCACTTCCGCTTCCGCCGCTGCCGGTACATCAGCTTCCGCCGCAATTGCTGCGGATGGTACTGCACTGACCAGCATAGCCGCCGTGAGCATGACCGTAACAAGCTTCGTCCATCTCGTGTTTCTCATAGATTCCCCCTGGCAAGTAAACATTTTCTGACGATGTCATTGTATGGAGAAAAGACCTTCTGCGGAAATTATCTTCCGCTAAAAAAGCCTTTTCTGAAAAAATATCCTTTTTACAGACACAATACCAGTACGATACTAGTTATATTTTATCATTAACCGTCTATGGCATCAATCGTTTTATGCCTGATCCTTATCATGCAGCCAGAGAAAGCTCTTCTTCCGCGCCGGGCAGTTCCGTTTTCCGCACTCCCTCGCCGTAAATGTCCTTCCAGTCATTTGCCATCGAGATGGCCGTCCATTCTTCCTGTTCCGCGACAGCATAGAACTCTTCTGCCTTTTCCTCACTGCCATATTCCCGTTCCGTATCATCACACACGATGAAACATCCCATGCCGGGATGGTCCGGGTTTCCTTCGGCATAATTGAGCATCGAATAGTCACCTGTACTGTTGCCAAAGGCAAGTACGGGCCGTTTTCCTATTTCACGGGCGATCGCAGCCGGCTTGGCCGACATGCCGCACTCGACTTCATCCAGCGGCGCAGCGAGCAGGATCACCTCGTCTTTGCTCATATTGTACTTGTCAGCCGGATCCGCATCTCTCCCGGAAGCTACGTACGGCACATCTGTGGCGATACAATGATCATACGGAATACCATGCCGTTCCATAATCGCCCGCACGACTTCGCGTTCACAGGCAGACACCATCCAGACATCAAAGTCGTTGGCTTTCAGATAGCTGATCACCTC
>CACZSZ010000065.1 GCA_902783945.1 uncultured Lachnospiraceae bacterium | reverse complement strand
GTCGGAATTGATTCCTTCCTCCGCATAGTAGATGTCCAGCGCATCCAGACAGCCCAGTCCCGCCAGGGCATCTACTTCATTTTCAAAACCGAATCGTATCTCAGAATCTTCTTTATACCCTTCGGCAACAAAGCGGTCCACGTTCTGCCCCAGCGATCCGACGATCGCACTGTACTTGATCCTTGCCATCCTGATTCCTCCTTCTCGCGTTTTCTGACACGGGGTGCGCGTTCCCCGGGAATACAGGTCATCGTGCCTCTGTGCATATACGGATATTATAACAGTTATCCTGCGGGAAATGAATATCAAAGAAAAAGCATCCGGTCTGTGGTGTTCCGGATGCTTTGATGTCTCTGTCTTTCTGCGTTTCTATGGCTCCAGGCTGAAATCCGTGTCCATGGCGGCTTCCAGGGTGTACTCAGGAAAAGCTTCCTGCACTTTCTGCAGAAGCGCCAGATACTCGGCCTGCCTGTCTTTTGCATCGAAGCTGATGACCAGATCGTACCGGATCTTCTTTTTCTCTTCGTCCAGGAAGAATCCGTGCATCTGCAGTACGTACGGACTGCTGAAGACGATCTTCGCGACCTGCTCCCGCACGGTCTTTGTTTTCTCATCTTCGGTATTGGAAGAATAGATGCCGATGGCTGTGAGCGCAATACGATGTTCCTGAAAGACCCTGACCTGGATCTTCCGGAGCAGCTCATCGATTTCCTTTGCCGTCATGGTCTCGGCTACTTCTATGTGTACGGTCCCGGTGAACGTGTCCGGACCGTAATTGTTCAGGACCAGGTCATACGTGCCCAGAACCTCCGGGAACGTGCGTATCGTTTTCTGAATATCCCGGGCGATCTGGATATCCGCCCGTTCTCCGAGGATCTCGGAGAGTGTATCTCGAAGCATCTCGATGCCGGATTTGATGATCACAACCGAAATAATTGCGCCGAGCCACGCTTCCAGCCGGATATGCAGCGTCAGATACAGCACTGCCGCGACCAGCGTGGACGCCGAGATCACCGCGTCCAGCGTGGCATCGGAACCGGAAGCGATCAGCGAATCGGAATTCACCTTTTCACCGTTGCTCTTTACAAACCGTCCCAGGACGATCTTCACGATCACGCCGGCCGCCACGATGACAAGCGTGACCGCCGAATAATCCGGCGTTTCCGGGTGAATGATCTTCTTCACAGACTCGGTAAACGACGTGATGCCGGCATACAGAACGATCAGGGAAATGACCATCGCCGACAGATACTCGATCCTGCCGTATCCGAAGGGATGCTTTTTATCAGCCGGTCTCCCCGCCAGTTTTGTCCCCACGATCGTAATGACAGAGGAAGCCGCATCCGATATGTTGTTGACAGCATCCAGCGTGATGGCGATGGAATGAGAAAAAATGCCGATCACAGCCTTGAAAACGGCCAGAAGCACATTGGCGGCAATGCCGATGATACTTGTCCGTATGATGACTTTATGCCTGTCCTGCTCCCCCGGTCCAATGCCCGGATCCGGCTGTATGTTTTCTTTCATTACCGGCAATTCTCCTTTTTCTTCGCTGACCGTGTCACCCCGGCTCAGGCTTCGGCATCAGGCACAGGTTCCGGTTCCTGTACCGCATCTCCGTCCGCTTTTTCTGCAGGCTGCTCCTGCGGTGCATCCTCAGCGCCTTCTTCCGCCGCTTTCTTTGCTTCTTCCTCTGCTCTCTTCGCCTCTTCCTCAGCTGCCTTTGCAGCTTCCTCTGCCGCTTTCTTTTCCGCCGCCTCGATCTCCGCCGCTTCTTCCGGCGTGACCGGGATCAGCTGCAGATCCATGTCGACATTTGTCGGAACACCGTCCACAGCTCCCTGATCGGTGTACTGCCAGATAGAAAAGTCATACGCTGTCTGCGGCTGATCCGCATATCCAGCATACCACATCGTATAATCCGTCAGTTCCCGCATATCCAGCATGAAGACTTCCCACTTGAGGTTGGCGTAATAACCGGCTTCATACCCGTTTTCTTCGATCTTCCTGCAGAAGGCGGCTGTGTTCTTTGTGAACTGCCTGCCGGTCACTTTGTCCGTGCGGGCGTCATCTGTGCGGATCGGTTCCACATCGTAGACGATCGGCATCTGCAGTTCGGTGCCGCCCAGCCTGTCGATAACGTACTGTGCCTCCTCTTCCGCTTCTTCCTCACTGACGGCCTGCGCAAAGAAATAGATACCGACATCCAGGCCGGCCGCCTGCGCCCCCGCCAGATTTGCGGCAAATGTCGCATCTTCGTATATATCGCCCTCGCCGTATCCGCGGTATCCCATACGGATAAACACAAAGTCGATCCCGTCGTCCCTGACTTTTTCCCAGTCGATATCGCCGTTGAACTCAGAGACGTCGATACCTGTCCGCGTCCGGTAAGCTTTATTGCCCGTATACATCATGCGGCCGTTTTCATTCCAGGCAAATGCGCTGAGATCATAATTATGCTTCGGATACGTGGAATTAAACAGTTTAGAATAGATCTCACCTGCGACCACCAGAAGATCGACATTGGCGGCACTGACATTTTTCTCTTCGGCTGCTTCCTGAAGAAATGTCTCATACGCGTCCGCATCCGTCAGCTCCGGCATTCCGGATTCCTCTGATCCGGATATCTCCTCCGGTGTTTCCGTCCCTTCCTGAACGGATGTCCCGCCGGCTTCTTCTGTTCCTTCCGTTTCTTCCGAAGTACTCTGCGAACCTTCAGTCTGTATCTCCTCCTGTATCACCGTTTCCACCGGTCTGTTCTCATGCCGGGCGAGCAGCATCCCGATCAGGATACCGATCACGACCCCGAACAGCGCCGCGGCGACCATGTACAGCATAAATTTCTTTTTAGACATCCGGCTTCTGCCGGTATGCTCCCTTCTGTTATCCAATATACACCCCCTCGTTCCTGCACTTTAAACCAGAACACGGTCTTCACATACTGCTGTCCGGTGATCCGGTTTTTTCTCTATCCTGTAGTCGTAATTTGTATATTATACCAGTACAGAAACATTTACTCAAGCCATGTCTGTTCTGCCTCTGTTTTACACAGCCGGTCATATAATGATTTGTCTCTCTTTTTCATGTGTGTTAATATGAAAGCTGTCATGATATACAGGAGTTCAGGAGAATAACAGTCATGGAAATGCAAATGGATTTTATCCGCCGCCTGCCGACGCCGGAAGAACTGAAACAGGAGTTTCCCACAGATGAGCATGTCAAAATAATAAAAGACGGGCGGGATACCATTCTCGAAAACATATTCACGAATAAAGATGACCGCTTTCTGCTGATCATCGGGCCCTGCTCCGCAGACAACGAGGAAGCCGTTCTGGAATACATGCACCGGCTGGCCGCCGTGCGCGATAAAGTAAAAGACAAAATCTTTATTGTTCCGCGTGCCTATACCAACAAACCGCGTACTCTCGGAAAAGGCTACAAAGGCATGCTTCACCAGCCTGACCCGAACAAAGCAGAAGACATGCTCGCCGGCATCATCGCGATCCGGGAAATGCACACGCGCATCGTTAAGGAAACGGAATTCACCTGCGCCGAGGAAATGCTCTATCCTGAAAACCACCGCTATCTCTCGGATCTTCTTGCCTATGTTGCAGTCGGCGCCCGCTCTGTTGAAGATCAGCAGCACCGTCTGGTAGCCAGCGGCATCGGGATCCCCGCCGGCATGAAAAACCCGACCGGCGGCGACTTTTCCGTAATGATGAATTCCATCACGGCCGCCCAGACTCCGGCCCGGTTCCTGTACCGCGGATGGGAGGTCCGCACAACGGGCAATCCTATGGCCCACGCGATCCTGCGCGGATATGTAGATAAATACGGCCGCAATCTGCCGAACTATCACTACGAAGATCTCCGGCACGTGCGGGATCTGTACGAAGAGCGCCGCCTGCAGAACCCGGCAGTGATCATAGACACCAATCACTCTAATTCCGATAAACAGTATATGGAACAGATCCGGATCGCCAAAGACGTTCTCCACAGCCGCAGCGTGTCAGAGGATATTCAGAAGATGGTCAAGGGACTGATGATCGAAAGTTATCTGGAAGACGGCAGTCAGACGATCGGAGAAGGCGTATTCGGCCGATCCATCACCGATCCGTGTCTGGGATGGGAAAAGACCGAGCGTCTGATCTATGATATCGCGGAGCTGGTATAGCAGGCTTGCGTGGTTTCAGAGTTTTTTGTTTTTTTCAGATATAATGTCACGGATCGTTCCGCACTTCGTGCTTTCACGATCCTGCGAAACATTCGGACTCCCGTGGCACCGAAGTACCACTTCGTCCTCATGTTTCGGCGGGTCAAAAGCTCTTTCAACCACCAGCAAGCAAGCTTGCGTGGTTTCAGAGTTTTTGACCCTGACATTATCACGTCACGAGCTGTGCGATCAGCGGGATCGTGACAACAGAACAGACCGTCGTGATAAATATGGCCTTAGCCATGAAATCTTCATTGCATCTGTACCGCAGACAGAGCATCTGCCCGACAGCTGCCACCGGCATGGCATTGATGATCGTTGTTACACCGAGAAACATGCTGTTGCGTATAAACGTACGGAATATCAGCCAGATCAGGACAGGCATGACGATCAGTTTCAGGATCGACAGCACATAGATCACCGGCACATTGAACACTTCCCTGACAGGCACATCCGACAGCGACGCCCCTATGATCAGCATAGTGACCGGCGTTGTGATACTGCCGACTGAATTCAGCGTAAGCCCGATCACTTCCGGGACCTGTATCCGGATCAGTGCCAGAACAAAAGCCACAGCCGAAGCGAGGAATATCGGAGACAGCAGAACCTGCCTCCATCCCTGTCCGCCGGCTTTTTCTTTCTGCCTGTCCGGCACCGATGCATATTTATCATGAAGGATCAGTCTGGAACAGAGCGTGTCCAGCATGATGTTAAAGGGAAGTGTAAACATCATGGCATAGAAAACACCCTCGTTCCCCCAGATCGCCTGCATGACCGGAAATCCCATAAAAGACATATTGCCGAATACCAGTATAAAGACAGAACTGCCGGAAATATTCCGGGGAAAACGCAGAAGCCTGACCAGCAGAAAGCTGATCCCCAGAGCCGCGGCGTATTCCACCAGAACTACTCCGAACAGTACAATGAATTCCCCGGCCTCAGGCAGAGATTCCGCATTGACCACTGCAGCGATGAACATGGCCGGCATCGTGATGGTCAGGACAAGGGAAGTGAGCACGGACCGCATTTCACGGTTCATGAACTTCACCTTTCCCGCCGCGTATCCCACAGCCATGATCAGAAAGAGCTGTATCATTTTAGAAAAAACAGTCAGATAATTCATATTCCATGCACGGCTCTCTCCGGGCGCTTTCTTCCATGGTACCTGAAACTTACAGATTTTTCAGAAGATATGCCTCACAGGCGGGACTCCAGAAACCGTCATTTTCCCGGACCATGCGCCCGAGTTCCTGCAGCCGCGGATCTTCCTGATCTTCGAGCTCGTCCAGTGCCAGGAGCGGAATATCCAGCTGGTTGTAGATCATCTTCTTCCCGCCCGGAATGTTCGGCAGATTCATGATCGTATCGATCACTGCGCCCAGACCGCCAATGTGTGTGATCATCGGCGACGGGTCCATCACGCCGCGGGCCATCAGATCGGCGACCTCCTGCAGATCGCGAGTCGTACCGCCCTTGGTGCCGATGATGTGCGTCATGCCGTAATGAATATTGAAAAAGTTGACCGGCGCCTTCAGGTTGGTGTCCCGCGGGCCGGCAAAGAAATTCAGGCAGCCGTTGTCTCCGAGGATCTCATCAGCCTGCGTCAGCACTGCCTCCGAAGGAGCCATAACGAGCACATCATCAAAGCCCTTTCCGCCTGTCAGTGTACGGAGTCCTGCGACAGGATCATCCATCTCTCCCGTGTTCACAAAATGAAGTTCTGTCCCGCGTTTTGCGTACTCTTCCGGCGGATAGATTTTTTCCAGCCGCCTGAGTTTTGCCGGATCGATATCTGTCACGACCAGCATTTTCGGATTCCGCTTTTCGTTGTGCAGCGTGTAGTTGATAGCCGCTGTGCCCATCGGACCGGCTCCTGCCAGGATCGCCATGCGGCTGTCAACAGCGATCCCGGGCAGATATTCATAATATCCCACCGTCGTGTGGAAAAACGCGTTGACCGCACAGCAGACCGTGCTGAGCGGCTCTGTGAGAGAGCCCATATAATAGGCCGGCAGATCACAGACAACCAGGTTGTTCGTATCCATCGCCTCATGCGGCATGATCGCATAATATGAATTCCCGCCGCAATACGGATACGTGAAGCCGGGCGAGTCCGGTTTTCCCTGATAATTCAGTGCCGGCTGCTGTATAAAGCGGTCGCCGGGATGGAACTGATCCTGCCACTTTGCCCCGACCTGCAGAATGTCTCCGCTGAATTCATGTCCCATAATACAGGGATTATGCAGCATATCCGGATGAGCGCGCGCATTTTCCTGTCCTGTCATGGTCAGCTTGTTCGTCGACATGCAGACACTGTCCGTTACCGGGCGCACCAGGATCTCGTCCTCACGGATCTCCGGAAGCTCGAACTCTTCCAGCCGCAGATCATTTTTGCCGTACAGACGCACCGCTTTGGTCAGCATAGGATTCTCCTTCTAAAGCACAAAAATTTCAATACATTTACGTTTTGACAATGATAACTATCCGCCTCCGTCACACATATTTTTACCGCGTGCCTGACCCACTTGCTGAGCTGACGGCTAACTGCGGCTAAG
>CACZSZ010000064.1 GCA_902783945.1 uncultured Lachnospiraceae bacterium | reverse complement strand
CGGTACTGCCGGTTATGCGTACCGGCTGGAAGGAATTAAAATCAAGATCCTGCCTAAAGGAAGCAGTGCACCGGCCAGAGAAGGCAGTTCCACCGCAGCGTTTTATTCCAGGAGCGATGGACCGGCAATCAGCATGGGTGTAAGGTCTGCCGGAGTGGGATATAACACACATGTACAGACATATGGCTGGCAGAGCTATTCATATGACGGAGCCATGGCCGGCACACAGGGTCAGTCTAAACGTCTGGAAGGCATTCATATCGCTCTGACAAATCCTCCTTACAGCGGCGGGATTGAATATCGCACCCACGTCCAGACTTACGGCTGGCAGGGATGGGTGAGAAACGGGGCCATGTCCGGCACTTCGGGTCAGTCCAAGCGCCTGGAAGCGATCGAGATCAGGCTGACCGGTGAAATGGCAAAACATTATGATGTCTACTATCGCGTGCATGCACAGCATTTCGGATGGATGGGCTGGGCCAAAAACGGAGCGTCTGCGGGAACTGCCGGGTATTCCTACCGGCTGGAAGGAATCCAGATCGTTCTCCGTGAAAAAGGTCAGTCCGCACCGACAGCCAGCTTCGCAGGACAGAGCCGCAGTACGGCAGCTGCCTTTGCCCAGAGAGCACCGCGTTAGTATGCATGAGAAATAAGCAGGAAAACGGAGGGGAAAGAAATGAAAAGAATGATGGCTGTGCTGCTGGCAGCGGGTATGCTGACAGGCAGTATCCAACCGGCTTTAGCGGAAGAAAATATACCGGAAAGTACAGATATCATAGACAATACGGAACAGGTTTTCACAGAAGATAACATTGCTGTCATAGAAGAACCGATACAGGCGGAGATTCCCGGAAATGAAGAGCCGGGAGAGATAACCATGATTCCGGAAGCTGAGGAGATGCTTGTAATACCGGGGACTGAGGAAGTCCCCGGAAGTGAAGAGATCCCCGGAAGCGAAGTTATTTCCGAGACCGAAGAAATGGCTGTGAAACCGGATGAAATGACATATCTGGTCTCTGTGCAGAAAGTGCCCGGAGGAAAAATACGGATTCTCAACACCGAAGAAACAGCTGCTTACACAGAATCGGCAGATGATGCCATTGAGGATATCCGCACAGTACAGGAAGGAACGGAGATCATCCTGATGGCTGAGCCGCAGCAGGGATATCAGCTTGCTGAACTGCATGTGATGAAAGAAGACGGCATGGAAGTGCCTCTTGAACAGACAGATCTGGGATTTCGGTTTCTCATGCCCGGAAATTCTGTGACTGTTATTTCAGAGTTCAGAACTGCAGACCCGGAAGATACAGAAGCCTCCGACGTGACACCAGAGAAAACCGATGCAAAAGATGCGGATAAGGTCGATGCGGAAGAAGCGGCTGAGGCCGGAGAGGACGAGGAAGAACTGCTGAATGCTTCCACAACATATCAGATTTCGGATACGATCACAGGGACATTGAACAACGGAGTCCTGACAGTATCCGGGACCGGTGAGATGCCGAGTTATTACAACGGAGATGTGCCTCCGTGGACAAAAGATGCCTCCGCGATCAGATCTATTGTGATCGAAGAAGGGATAACATCGATAGGCGTGTTCTCCTTTTACAAGCTGACCAGTGCCGAGTCCGCAGTCATACCGGATTCTGTAACTGTTATGGAAGGACGCAGTTTCTGCGATTGTACAAGTCTGAAAAAAGTTACGCTGCCGCCGCAGCTGAAAACGCTGGAAGACTGTTTTATGGGTTGTTCGGGACTTGAGGAGCTGATCATTAACGAAGGATGTGAATCTCTTAAGGGGAATTTCTTATGTGACTGCAAAAGTATGCATGATCTCCACATTCCGGCTTCGGTAAAATCTATCAGTGATTATGCGTTTCAGGACAGTGCCATTTCGACAGTTACGGTGGATCCGGCAAATACAGTATATACAGCCAGAGATAATCTTCTTTTGACACGTGACGGAAAAACACTGGTTCTGTGTCCTCCTTTGCGTACTGATACATTCTTTGCGGCAAATGGGATTGAAACAATAGGAGGATATGCATTTGCACATATGAAAACCCTTAAGCAGGTAGATCTGACGGGGGTAAAAAAGATCGAGGGAGGTGCGTTTCAGGGCACCGGTCTGGAAAGTGTTGTTATTCCGGACAGTGTGACAGAAATCGGAAAGTATGCATTCGACAGCAGTGATATCAGAACCGTATCTTTCGGCAGCGGGATCAGCAGTCTGCCGTACTGTGGGTTTACAGGATGCAGGTATCTGGAGGAGGTATATCTGCCGCCAAATATTAAGGCAAGTGAAGCATATAGTTTTGCGGATTGCGTAAACCTGAAAAAGATCACCATAGAAGCTGTCGAGGTGATCCCGTATGAAATGCTGGGGTTGTGCGAAAAGCTCCAGACGGTCATTTTGGGGAACGGAGTAAAACGGATCAACAGGGAAGCCTTTGAGTGGTGCAGTTCTCTGCGTCAGGTCACGATCCCGGAGTCGGTCGTATATGTTGACAATAGCGCTTTTCCTGCAACGACAGTACTGACAGTAATGAATGCCAATCTTATCCCTTATGGTACGGGAGGATACAGAGAAGCCAACCAGGTCACTCTGACAGGGACAAGAAATTATCAGAAAGCGTTTGAAGTTCTGGAACTTGTCAATTCCGAGCGGGCTAAAAACGGGCTGGGGAAATTGTATATGGATCAGTCCCTGCTCGAGTCCGCCATGGTGCGGGCGGCGGAATGTTCTGCCTGCTTCGCCCACACCCGCCCGGACGGTACCAGCTGTTTTACAGCGAACGCTAAGATGGCAGCGGAAAACATCGCGGCAGGAGACCGCCAGGCAGCAGGAGTTATGAATACCTGGATGAATTCGCAGGGGCACAGACAGAATATCCTGACAGGGAAATTTAACAATATCGGGATCGGATGTTTCGAGATCAACGGGGTCTGCTATTGGGTACAGTGTTTCGGCACAGATACGATCAGCGGAAACTGTCTGCAGCCTGCCAACAGCACGATGACCCAGAATATGACGCTTCCAACGGAACAGTTTGAAGAGGCGCCGACGGGATCGGGTGTTTCTTTCATAATTGGCCAATTGTCCACCTATGCCTATACGTACCGTGTCACAGCGGCAAACACGACCATCAAAAAAGGTACTTCCACACAGGCCGCGGTCTCTGTAAAGAACGGTTCTTCGGATTGGGGAAGCTATACGCCGATCGATGCCGGAAGCGTAATATGGAGCAGCAGCAACGGGAAAGTGGCGTCTGTAGACAGCAGAGGAGTCGTTGCGGGGAAAACTGAAGGAACGGCAGTGATCACGGCAAAATCAAAGCAGGGGAGAACGCTGGGCAGTGTTTCCGTTACTGTAAATGCTACCGGACAAAGTGCGGGTCCGGCACACCCCGGAACTAATGGGTCAAACAATACCGGCGGAACGAATACCGGCGGAACAAACGGAAATACCGGAACAAGCGGCAAACCCGGAACCGGCGGAACAAATGGAACAGCCGGGGATGAAGCAAAAAAAATCCCGCATGTCTCTTACTGTACACATGTTCAGACTTACGGCTGGCAGGATTACGTAAAAGACGGCCAGATGAGCGGAACGGAAGGCGAGTCCAAGCGACTGGAGGGCATTAAAATCAACCTGCCCGATCAGCCGTACAGCGGCGGCATCGAGTACCGCACGCATGTGCAGACATATGGCTGGCAGGACTGGAGATCCAACGGCCAGATGGCCGGAACAAGCGGTGAGGCCAAGCGTCTGGAAGCGATCCAGATCCGCCTGACCGGCGAGATGGCGAAGCATTACGACGTGTATTACCGGACACACATCCAGACTTTCGGCTGGTCGGGCTGGGCTTACAACGGTGAGATGTGCGGTTCCGCCGGATTTTCAAAACGGCTGGAGGGAATCAAGATCATGCTGGTTGAGAAAGGAAAAGCAGCACCTGGAAGCACGGCAAACAGCTTCTACATGAAACCCGGAAGCGGCGAACCGGCTGCCAAAACATCCGGGGCTCTGGTCGGCTATAATACACACGTCCAGACCTATGGCTGGCAGAATTATATGTATGACGGCGATATGGCAGGGACGAGCGGACAGAGCAAGCGCCTGGAAGGCATTCATATCGGCCTGATTGACAGACCGTACAGCGGAGACATCGTGTACCGCACACATGTGCAGACGTATGGCTGGCAGGGCTGGAAGAAGAATGGTCAGATGAGCGGTACTTCCGGCGAATCCAAGCGCCTGGAAGGCATCCAGATCTATCTGACCGGCGACATGGCAAAGCACTACGATGTATACTACCGTGTCCATGCGCAGACATACGGCTGGCTTGGCTGGGCGAAGAACGGCGAGATGGCCGGAACAAGCGGACTGGCAAAACGGCTGGAAGGCATCAACATCAAACTGGTGCCGAAGGGCGGAAAAGCCCCCGGCAGCACAGTCAGACCGAATGTGGTTGGCGGCAGCGGCAGGCTGCCGGACAACCCGTATAAAGGAGGATGACTACAGAGTCATTAAAATCTTTTCTGTCAGCCTGAAACCAACCAGTGTTTTTTGCGGGAATACAGACAGAGGACCAAAAGAACCGTTCAAAAACATTCCCAACAATACAAAGACACTATCCAGGCAGTGATAGAAAGGAGAAAACTCTTATGAAAAAAGCACCAGGCATTGTTATGACGGCATGCATCTTATCCGCATCATTATTGACATCGACGGTTTCTGCTGCGGAGAGCAAATCCGATATCGGTTTTAAGACAGAGTACTCAGACAAGGAAATTGAGAAGCGGATTGACGAGATAGGAGAAAAATGTATCCGTTTTTATATCGACGGATGGAACCCGGTATATGATGAACCGGAAGAGGTGATATACGAGAAAACAGGCAAAAGCAATCCGCTTGGTATGCTTGCAGAGCTGTTCATGGCTGATAAAGCAGCAAATATATCGGAAGAAGAATACATGCCTGCCACAGCGCCGGAACCTGTCATGCGGGAAACTGAAGATGCAGCGTATGAAGAAGGATCATATGAAGAATATAACAATATCGCGATTCAGATCGAAATACCGCCGCAGGAACTTCCCTGGAATACAGAAGAATTTACAAAGATCGACGAATACGGTTTCACATCCGTACAGTCACAGCCGTTTTCAACATTTGGTGCAGATGTAGATACGGCGTCATACGCACTGCTGAGACGGGGTCTGATAGAAAACGCGGCTGCGGAAGAAGCGGAAAAACAGGATCTGTATGCCAATTATTATGTCAGTCCGGTCGAAGAAAGTGCGATCCGTATTGAAGAGATGATCAATTACTTCACATATCATTACGAAGAGCCGGAAAGCGGGGAAAAGTTCGGTGTCTCGACGGCGGTCACAAAATGCCCATGGAATGAAGATACCCTGCTCCTTCGGATCGGCGTAAAAGCGGAAGATATGGTTCAGGAATCGGAAGGAAACAATATCGTATTTCTGATCGACACATCCGGATCCATGGATGAGTTTGACAAACTGCCGCTCGTGAAGACCTCCATGAAGATCCTGGCAGACCAGCTGGATGACCACGACAGAGTTTCGATCGTCACCTATGCGGGAAGTGAAGAGGTCCTGCTGGAAGGGGCGGAAGGAAAAGACAAAGACAAGATCACGCGGGCGTTCGACAGCATGGAACCATGGGGTGGAACATACGGCGAAGGCGGCATTGAAAAGGCATATGAGATCGCGTCCGAATATTTTATCGAAGGCGGGAACAACCGCGTGGTCCTCTGCACGGACGGAGACTTCAATCTCGGCGTATCTTCCGCGGCAGGGCTGGAAGAACTGATCTCTGAGAAACGCGAGACGGGCATTTTCTTCTCCTGCTTCGGTTTCGGCGACGGCAATTACAGCGATACAAGAATGGAAACACTCGCGGACAACGGCAACGGAAACTATTTCTATATCGACTGTGAGAGAGAAGCCAAAAAGGCCCTGGAAGAAGAATTCTTTTCCACCATCTACACAATGGCAAAAGACACGAAATTCCAGGTGGAGTTCAACCCGGAAAACGTAAAAGGGTATCGTCAGATCGGAT
>CACZSZ010000063.1 GCA_902783945.1 uncultured Lachnospiraceae bacterium | reverse complement strand
CGGACATTTTATGAGGAATTAGAATTATGGCCGCCGCTCTGCTTCATGCCGGCGGACATTTTATGAGAAATTAGATTTATGGCCGCCGCTCTGCTTTAGATACAAATATGATTGAAAAATGCAGATGCAGCCCGACGGCTGCATCATTTTTATTTACTTCCATCATGGTGCCTCGTCATGATAGAATACTTACAGATCATGTCGGTAATGATCATGCTGATCATTACGCAAATGGCCATAGCAGACAGGAAGGAGATTTGCCGTGAAGAAGCAATTAGTCGGAGTTCTGATGATCATCAGCCTGTTTTTCATCACGGGGTGGAATCACCCGGCAGCCGGGCAGGATCTTGATCCCGGTTCGGGCGCGGAGCCGGCCGTGCTGACGCCTCTGCAGATCACAGCTTCATCTGAACTGGAGCCTTATCATTCTGCAATTCCTCCCTATCCTCTCTTTACATACTATGCTTCCTACGTCGACGACTGGGATCCGGACACGGCCTGGAACGAAGGAGCTCCGGGTTCGGGGACCGGAGAATATCTGGATCTGGTGTATCCGGAAGGAACTGTCCTGACAGGGATGCTTATATACCCAGGTTTCTACAGCACCGACGAACTATTTTATCAGAATAATGCGCCGACATCCCTGAAGATTTCATGCGGAGACGTGACAGAAACAGTTTCGATCGGGTCATATGCGGAACAATGGCAAAATGGATTTCAGGGAATGTATACAGATCTGGAAACCCCGATCGTCTGCAGCGGTCCCGTGCGGGTCACTATAGAAAGTATCCGTACCGGAAACACATATGACGACGCCTGCATCAGCGAGCTTCATTTTTACGGATATACAGCAGAACAGGCCCTTGAAAACGGGCAGCCAGAGGAGACAGCGAAACCGGAACAGGCCTCGGAGAACGGACAGCCGGAAGAGTCGGCTGAACCGGAGCCAGCCCCCGAAAGCAGTCAGTCAGAAGAATCGTCGGATTCGGAACCAGCCCCTGACAGCAGCACAAACGATGACTACACAGTTCTGCTAAAGGCGGCCGCCGACGCTCTGCAGGCAGATATTCTGGGAGAGTCGACAGTTCCGATGGACTGGCAGATCGTGTTCACGGAACCGTATGTGCTGGAGATCACAGCAAACCAGGTACAGACCAGCGGGGTTCTGGGATGCTGCCGGGCGGATCTGGACGGAGACGGGGAAGAAGAACTGCTTTCCGCTTTTCTGTACGGAGGCGATAAACCGCAGCTGGTCATCGTGATCCTGGAGTTCATCGGCGGAACATGGCAAAAAGCGGCCGAATGTCCCCTTCCGGCAGACGCCATGCTGTTTTCCGCAATCGCGAAAAGCGGCAGTGCCTGTATCTTTTGTGATCTCTCGGCGGATGGCTGCACCATCTGGTTTTCCGGCAATACAGGTCCCGGCCTATTTGCCACCGGAGACGGAACATGGATCCTGGCTCCCTTTGTTTACAGCGGCGGCACGATCACCGCAAAATCAGATCCCTACATCCTCCAGGGAATTCTTCGGGATTACGCG
The DNA here is from genome assembly GCA_902783945.1 of uncultured Lachnospiraceae bacterium. Lineage (GTDB taxonomy): Bacteria > Bacillota > Clostridia > Lachnospirales > Lachnospiraceae > Bilifractor. The sequence continues at coordinate 4,418 of CACZSZ010000063.1, read as the reverse complement.
CAGGAGTACCTCGTCTCGGGTCATTCAGAAGCAGGATACGAAGAAGCTGTGGAACTGGTAGAGATGCTCCGCAGCATCAATCTGTGCCCGGCATCTTTTGAGGAATCCGTCTGCGCCGGCTTCCCGGCTGCAGAGGATACGCAAAGATGTCTGGCAATAGATCTTTCCTATGCGTCAGAAACCCCATACGAAGATATCATAACGTGGTACCGGCAGGGAATTCAGGATGCCGCGGGCGCCGGGCCTTTTTCCGGAACAAGCCTGATCATCATACGCATTATACTGCCGACCTCTGCTCCGGATATTTCCGCGGCGCAGCCCGGTGAGTTTGTGCCCTTCGGGACGGAAAATTCCGACGGCGGCACATCTCCTCTGCTCTGGCAGGTACTGGATAAAACAGATGACAGTCTGCTGCTGATCACGCGGGATGTCCTGCCCGCGCCGAAGTATAACAACACGAATCATCCGCTGTGGGGACCATCAGCAATGAGGGCCTGGCTCAACAGTGATTTTTATCAGCAGACCTTCAATGATGAAGAAAAAAGCCGGATCTTACCGACGGATATCACATATGTAACCGGGTACACAGAAAACGGTACCTGGGCTGAAGAGACCGTCACGGATCAGGTGTTTCTTCTGAACGCCGAACAGGCCGGACAGTATTTTGCAGATAATGAATCCCGGCGGGCGGCCTTTTCCGGAAATCCCGGAGAAACTGTTCCCTGGTGGCTGATTGGGATCGGATTTGAATTTCAGGGTGCGGCAGAGATCACGGCTCTCGGAGAAATTGACAGCTACGGGACCAGTGTCGAGAACCTTCTGGGTGTACGGCCGGTCATCCGGGTACGGACTTCCGACGATGCCGGAGATGCTGACGATGCAAGCGATGCCGGAGATGCCGGCAACACAGACGATGCCGGCAGTGCGGCCTTATCAGAAGAAGACCTGAAGCAGCTTTTTGCGGACGCAGTCCCGGATCATCTTCTGTATTTTATTTATGATGATTACGATTACAACGGGACATTTGAGGCATTTGCCGTGGTCGAACAGCCGGACAACTCAATGTATGCCATAGCCTATTATGTTGCAGACGATGGCAGCATCACCAGGCTGACACAGGACGGGGAACTCTGGGGATATGAATTCCAGGACAACGTCAATGTCCGTCAGTATTACATGGTGGATACCGGCACGCAGAAATTCTATATCTGGGAAAATTATGCGGGCGGATCAGGAAGCCAGTCGAGAATATTCGGCGTGCGCGGCGGCGTTCCCTATGAACCGCAGATTTCTTCTGATGTACAGGCTTTCCGGCAGGAAGGCGGACAGTTCATCAGCGATGAAAACGACTTCAGCCAGGGATTTCATGACTATATACAAACGACCTATACATTCGATGCGAATACAGGAGAATTTCTCAAAGACTGATTCTAATTGAATACGGCCGCTTCTACGTACAGGTCCAGCAGCTCTTTTGTCTCCTCGTACCCCATCCGCTCGTTTTTTTCGAGGCGTTCGGGGGAGTAGTCGCGGGTGCCTGTGTCGGGTTTGTCTTCAAGCGGCTCTGACGGCCAGATTTCCATGACGGGTGAGCCTATCTCCGACCAGTCGACAGTGTCTTCGGGTTTCAGATAACTGATGATCACAAGATCAAGGCACTCGGCATCCTTGGGATCCATCCTTAATGCATCAAGCGGGATCTTGTCGGCGGGAGCCGCCTGATCCGAACACTGCGGCGGGATCTTGCCGCCGTCCAGATAGGATTTTCCCTGCCTGAGTATCGGCGGGAGCAGATCCGGCAGGCTGGCGCTCGCCACGGTCATATCCCGCTGCTCCTGCGGCGGCAGTTCATTCAGGAAGAAATACTCCGGCCGTTCATCCTCGACGCAGTACGCACATACTGTGAGCGGGATCCTGTTGGCAAGAAGTTTTTCGTCCGGGAACAACTCTCTGGCATGCCGGGCTGTGTCATCCAGCATATCCTTCATTCTCCACATCATGTCCCGGACTTTGTCAAGATCCCCGACCGCGTACATGAGAGCGTTCAGAGCACCGATCGACGTGCCGGCCATCGCGAGTTTTTCTTTTTCCAGCCCGTACTCTTCCAGTGCACGCAGCATGCCGATCTGATATGCGCCTTTGGCTCCGCCTCCCGACAAAACCAGTCCGACGTGTCTGCCGCGAAGGAATTGTTTTTTCATTTCATTGTTTTGTATATTCTCCTGCATGTTCTCTCCTGTCAGTGCCGTACCGTGAACTGCCTCTCTTCATTTTCAACCGGAAGATCTTTTTCTTCCATTTCGTCAATTTCTATATAGCGGGCATCCCGGATCGACGCGAGAAACTGGCGGATATCCGCTGATGTGCCCTGTACTTCCATCGAGACGCTGCCGTCATATTCGTTGCGCACCCAACCCGTCAGACCATAGTACGCCGCCGCATGCCTTGCCACATAGCGGAAGCCGACGCCCTGTACGCGCCCGTAAAACTGATACCCTTTTCTCACGATCTTCCGCATATATTTTCCCTGCAGATCTCCTTCCGCTGTTTCCTCCGCAGAACTCTGCCTGCTGTTTCCTCTCACTTTACTTTCCGTGCATTTATGGTATCATGAAAACTCAGAAATACAAAGCATTTCCCGAGGTAATTTCCATGCAGAATAAAGAAATCAAAGCGATCGAAGATCTTTCCCTGAACGCCTGGCCGTCTCATCAGATGCAGCTGTACGACGGATGGATCCTGCGTTTTTCATATTTCTATACGCACCGGACAAACTGCGTGGAGCAGTTCGGCAGTTCCGTGCTGCCGCTGGAAGAAAAGATCCCGTACTGCGAGGAAATTTACCGGCGCTGGAAATCGCCGTGTATTTTCAAGATTACACCGCTGAGTGATCCGGAACTCGACGGGCTGCTGGAGGCACGCGGATACGAGAAGCAGAACGTGACGTACACGATGTGCATGGATCTGTCGGAAGACACTGCGGTTGATCTGCAGGCCGGAGCCTCCGAAGCGGCAGTCCCTGCGATTGAGCTGCAGGCCGGAGCCCCTGAATCGGCATCTGCCGGAACAGGATCCTCTGTTCTGCGCAAAAAGCGCTTCTCCACGATCCGGGAAGGTGATATGACGGTGCGCGACCGGATCCCGGACGAGTGGATCGATGCACTGTTTGCCATCAAGGGCGATGCGACTGTCACACATCTGAAGATCGTTCCGTCCATGTATGCCGCCATCCCGAAAGATGTGCGCTGTGTATATATCCGCGATGAGGAAAAGATCGCGGCGACCGGCCTCGGTATCCTGGACCGGGATTATATCGGCGTCTATGCGATCAACGTGGAAGCCGGACACCGTCGGCAGGGACTGGCGAGAAAGATCGTCGAAACACTTCTTGCAGAGGGAAAAAAGGCAGGCGCTAAGCGTGCCTACCTTCAGGTCGTGGCAAACAACGATCCTGCCATCCGCCTGTATGAAGATCTCGGATTTTCCCCGGCATACATGTACTGGTTCCGGGTGAAAAGTACGATGTGAAGATATCCCGGCATGCTGTTACCGTACAGGAGACTTTTTTATGATCGACCGCAGAGACATGCTTGAACTCACAAGAAGAATGACCCCGGAGCGAAGCTGCTTTTCCCGGATCGCCGGCGCCTACATGGACGCCGACGGTTTCATTGACAATACGTTCAACGTTCATTTTCTGAATCTGTCCCAGGCGGATAAAAAATCTAATCTGGCAATTGCCAAAGAAATTCCTTTTGCCAGGACAAACGAGCAACTTGTCGAACATCGCATCCCGAAAAGTGCCCAGGGCCCCGGCAGCATGTACCAGCTGCTCACCGGTATCCATGACTGCGGACTGAAAAACGACCTGCTCATGGAGGTCCTCTATGAACAGATCGGGAAGACTTACCACGCGGATGCCGATTATGCCATCCATGTTTTCCACGGCATTTATGATGTCCCGAAAAAGGGATCCGACGGCTGCGAACAGTGGGAATCGGAGGATGTATATGATTTCCTGATCTGTGCGGTCAGTCCGCTGTTTGCTGATTATGAAACCGGAAAGCCGGAATTCGGTTTTCTGTTCCCGGCCTTCTCCAACCGCTGCGCTTATCTGGATGCCGTCGACATCTTTACTCGCGATCCCGAAAAACCACAGCAGGCTCTTACGAACCTGCTGCTTGGAAAAAATTGATTATCCCCGGTACCGGAAGATCATCGAGAGGATTTCCTGTTTCCGCGGCGCTGCGAGGCCGCACGCCTTTGTTCCTCCGCAAAATGCACTGATCCCGCTTTGAGAGATCAGCTCCAGGGCCTGCTCTGCAATCTGCACGCAGGTCTTTTTGCCGCCTCCCTCTTTGAGGAGTTCGCGCAGAATGCCGGCGAGGGCCGCCACCTGTTCGCTGTCCGCGATCTGT
>CACZSZ010000062.1 GCA_902783945.1 uncultured Lachnospiraceae bacterium | reverse complement strand
TCCGCCAGCTGCGCGAACTGCCCAAGCTCCAGAGTCTCTCCTCTTGTATTCGCATCCAGCCCCATCCGCGCGAGCGCCTCCACGACCTGCTCCCGGGAAAATCCAAGACCGGGCGCGTTTTTGATGCCGTTGGCCAGTGTCTTCCTTCTCTGGTTAAAGGATGCGCGGATCAGCGCGAACATCAGCTTTTCATCCCGAACAGGTACTTTTCCGGTCCCCACATCAGCCAGCTTCACCACCGCGCTATCCACGGAAGGTCTGGGAATAAAGCAGTTCGGCGGCACGATCGCCACCGTCTGCGGATCGGAGTAATACTGCACCGCCAGAGACAGGGCACCGTAGTCCTTGCTGCCGGGCTTTGCCTGCATCCGGTCGGCTACCTCCTTCTGCACCATCACAGTGATGGATGAAATGGGGGCCTTCTTCTCAAGCAGCTCCATAAGGATCGGCGTTGTGATGTAGTAGGGCAGGTTCGCCACCACCTTCATCGGCCGTCCGCCGTTGAATTCTTCCGCCACGGCCCGCAGATCCGTTTTCAGGATATCCTGATGGATCACCGCCACATTCTGTGATCCGGCCAGTGTTTCCTTCAGAATCGGGATCAGCTTCTGGTCGATCTCCACGGCCACGACCTGCCCGGCGGCGCCAGCCAGATACTGCGTCAGCGCGCCGATTCCCGGACCGATCTCCAGCACACAGTCCTCCTGCGTCAGATCCGCCGCCTCGATGATCCGCCCGATCACCCGCTCGTCGATCAGGAAATTCTGTCCAAACTTTTTTCGGAAAGTAAACTCGTATTTTTTTATGATCTCAATCGTCCGCCGGGGACTGACCAGATTTTCTCCCATCATATCACTCATATACCGATCTCCGCGTGATTCATTTCTGTCATCTGCCTGAAAGTTCCCCCGTTTTGACAAGCATAAGAATTTCATATACTATACCTTATCAGAAGCATGAAATGCAACTGTTTGCTTTTCCAGAGGCCGTGATCAAAGAACTTCTCCGCACGGTCTGCGGCATAATATTTCTTTCAGGAAGGGCTTTTTGTAATGAGCGGTATACGTTTTGTCAAACCTCTTTTTATGTCTCTGATGCTTAGTTTGTTACTTGCAGCTCCTGCCTCTGCGAAGCTTATGAATGCAAAAGGCACGATCGTGTATGTGGGGGACTCGCGGTTTGCCAGGATGTACAATGATCATCACATTTATTCCAGAGGGGATGTATACCGTTTTTCCAAAAACAGTATCACTGCAGGCAAATATACAGAGCAGATGCTGCCGGGCCTTTGTAAATATCTTGATGGCAGGAAGCACGTTACCATCGTCGCCTGCATAGGAATCAATGACCTTCTCACCATGTCTTTGTCACAGATCCGCAGGGACAGTCCGCAGATCCGGAGTGTTTTCGAAATATATCGATTACTGATTCAGAAGTACGCAAAGGCTCCGTATAACGACAGCATCTTTATCAAATCCGCAGATCCGACCGGGAAAAAAGGATACCCGCAAAGGGGATACCAGAACAGTAAAGTGAAACGGTTCAATTCCCTGGTGCGAAAGTCATTCCGCCGTTATTACATGGACAGCTATACATATATCTGGAACCTGACCGGCGGTAAGATCGATCCATACACGGCCAACACGGGATCCTACACGGTAAACGGACATGACGGTCTGCATTTCAATCGGAAAACCAACCGGCTGCTTCATAAATGGATCAGAATCTATGCCGGGATAGAAAAACCAGACGTCACAGACAACCTCAGTGGAGTGTAGCCTCCGGCGGATCGCAGCAGACTGCACATAACGACAGGAGTCATTGATCATGAGCGAAAATATCACAGCAATTCGGAACAGTCATTGGAGAACGGTCATCAAAATGGTTTCCGCAGGTATGATCATCATCCTGTGCCTTCTTTTTCCATCAGCCGGAGACGGAAAGCGGATCCCGGTTTTCGGTGACCGTGTTTTGGGTTCGGAGAACAGCCCGGCAGCCGATACAGTCTGGAAGGAACATAACGGCTACTACTATTGTGTCAGAAGAGGAAAAAAACTGAAGGGACTTAAAAAGGACGGCGGAAAGACTTACTATTTTGACAGCATGGGCCGTCAAAGGACCGGCTGGAGGAAGGTCAACAACAGATACTGCTATTTTACGATCAAAAACGGTGCGGAGGGCTGCCTTGTCAAAGGAAAAACGGTCAATGGGATAAAG
>CACZSZ010000061.1 GCA_902783945.1 uncultured Lachnospiraceae bacterium | reverse complement strand
TGCGGAAAGCGCTGATTGATCTCTTCCGGGTTCTGGATCAGCCTGAGGATAAGCGTGATCCCTATATGGATGAAGACCTCTCTGCATTTCCCTACGTGAATGGTGGTCTGTTCTCCGATGAGAATATCGAGATTCCCCAGTTCACAGACGAGATCCGGAATCTTCTTCTCACGCACGCAAGCGAGGACTTCGACTGGAGCAGCATTTCTCCTACTATCTTCGGTGCGGTCTTTGAGAGCACATTGAATCCAGAAAAAAGACGGGCTGGTGGAATGCACTACACGTCCATTGAGAACATTCACAAAGTCATTGACCCGCTGTTTCTCAACGACTTAAGAGCAGAACTGGCTGAAATCGAGGATATAGCTGTCGTGCGTACACGGAAGAACCTACTTGAAAAGTTTCAAGATAAGCTGGCTTCACTCACATTCCTTGACCCCGCCTGTGGTTCTGGTAATTTCCTCACTGAGACGTATCTTTCCCTCCGGAGACTGGAGAACGAAGTTATCCGGCAGCGCATCGCTGCCGATCGGAACGAAGTTACTGGACAGATTATGCTTGATTTTGGCGGCACTTACTCCTCTAAAGTATCCATCGGGCAGTTCTACGGTATAGAGATAAATGATTTTGCTGTCACCGTTGCCAAAACAGCACTATGGATATCCGAAGAACAGATGATACGGGAGACGCAGGAAATAATCCATACGAACATCGATTTTCTGCCGCTGAAGTCTTATGCAAATATCATTCAAGGAAATGCTCTGAGGATGGATTGGACAGACGTTGTGCCATTGAAAAATCTGCGATATATCATGGGAAACCCACCTTTTTTAGGAGCCCGTCTCATGGGAAAGTCACAGAAGGACGATGTAGTATCTGTTTTTGGTGATAAATACAAAAATGTAGGAAATCTTGATTATGTATGTTGCTGGTACAAACGTGCCGCCGATCTGATGACAGGTACAAACATTCGTACGGCTCTTGTTTCTACAAATTCAGTTTGTCAGGGTGAGAATGTAGCGAATCTATGGAAACCGCTGTTTGAAAATGGTGTTCATATAGATTTTGCACACAGAACGTTTCGGTGGGATAGCGAAGCAAAAATAAAGGCACATGTTCACTGCGTAATTGTCGGATTTAGTACTGGACAAAAACAAGAAGGTTGCTCTATATGGGATGGAAACAGTAAGGCGATTGTAAGTCATATAAATGGATATTTGATTGAAGCAGACGACATATTTATTGAAAGTCGAAATAAACCTATTTGTGATGTACCGAATATTGGTATAGGGAACAAACCTATTGATGGCGGATTCTATTTATTTGAAAAAGATGAAATGGATAAATTCATTGCAAAAGAACCTGCGTCAGCAGAATTCTTTCATCCGTGGTACGGTTCTAGGGAGTTCATTAACCGTAATCCACGATATTGTCTTTGGCTGGGAGAATGTTCGCCAAGTCAGTTAAGAAAACTCCCTGAATGTATGAAACGTATTGAAGCGGTCAGACAATATCGCCTTGAAAGTACCAGTGCCGGAACACGCAAGTTAGCAGATAAACCAACGAGATTTCATGTTGAAAACATACCTTCAGGTACATATATAGTCATACCAGAGGTGTCTTCGGAAAGAAGAAGATATATTCCGATAGGATTTATGACACCAGATATTATGTGCAGTAATCTTGTGAAGATTATTCCGAATGCCACTTTATGGCATTTTGGAGTTTTGACATCAAATGTACATATGGCTTGGATGAGAACTGTATGTGGCAGATTAAAGAGCGATTATCGTTATTCAAAGGACATCGTATACAACAACTTTCCATGGCCTTCTCTGTCCCCCGAGCAGAAAGCAGCAATCGAGAAAACTGCCCAGGATATACTTGATGCCCGTGCTCTCTTCCCAGACAGCAGCCTCGCAGATTTATACGACCCTCTGACAATGCCGCCGGAGCTTCGAAGGGCGCACGACAAAAATAACGTTGCCGTAATGAAAGCCTACGGATTCCCGACCAGCATGTCCGAGGTCGAATGC
>CACZSZ010000060.1 GCA_902783945.1 uncultured Lachnospiraceae bacterium | reverse complement strand
CATGGCTGAATACAAGTTGTGGAATGCGCTGAAAGAAGCGAAGAAGTATAAATGGGTAGAGCTTTCCCATTCTCTGAACAATGACAGCCCGTACTGGTCCGGAATCCCGGAAGGATCCGTAGAACTGGCCAAGACCATTTTTGACTGGGGCAATCCCATGCTGGAATGTCTGATCCAGTCCTTTAAATTCCCGGGACAGTTCGGCACGCACATTGACTTTCCTGCTCATTTTATCAAGGGCAAACAGACTTCGGAAAGTTACGATGTACACGATCTGATCTTCCCGCTTGTAGTGATCGACATTACCGAGCAGGTGAAAAAAGATGTACACTATGCTGTGACCGTAGAAGATATCAAAAACTATGAAAAACAGTATGGTGATATTCCGGATGGTGCCTTTGTGGCACTGCGCACGGACTGGTCCAAAAACTGGCCGGATATGAATGCCCTGTCGGGTATTGCCGAAGACGGTTCAGAGAACTTCCCAGGCTGGTCTCTGGAAGCTCTGCAGTACATCTACGAGACCCGCAATGCGGCTGCCAACGGCCACGAAGCACTGGATACCGATGCTTCCGCAGTATGTGCAGCTGCCGGTGACCTTGTGTGCGAACGCTACGTGCTTGACAAGGAAAAACTGCAGGTAGAAGTTCTTTGCAACCTTGATCAGGTACAGCCGGCGGGCGCCGTGATCATCGTGTCTTATCCGCGGATCGAGAATGCCACCGGCCTTCCGGCACGCGTCTGGGCGATCACAGAGTAAGCGTCTGCGATCACTAAGTAAACGATTGAGATCATAGAGGGAACGGCGGATAATAGAATAGGATCAATAGGGAGGGAATCTGGCAGAGAGTCAGGTTCCCTTTGCATTTTGATAATATATCGTGAATTGCGGTTGATTGACGGTTCCTTCTATCCATCTCATCCGTAAGTATCCCAGCTGATATGGCAGGAGAATTGAGGATGGATGATAATTAGGCTATAATAATATCGAGGCAGCAATTGCGCGGCGCAGAAATTGGCCAATCTGCAGATTTCAAAAAATCGCAATATAAAAATCGCAGGACATTTGTTTTACAGAGCAGGTTCAGGAATGAGTTTTATAGGAAAAAGGAGGTGACTGAACCATGAAGAAACCGATATGGGGAATCCTACTGTCCGCTGTGTTTGCGGCAGTTTCTCTGGTGCCCATGACAATCACCGTTCAGGCAGATTCAGAAAAGGTGGTTACGCTGGGAGCTGATCTCAATGAAGATCAGAAAGACGCAGTTCTGCGCTATTTCGGTGTTCTCGGACAGCAGAATGTGCGTATGCTTACGATCACAAACCAGGATGAGAGGGAACATCTTGCTTCTTATGTTCCTATCGAACAGATCGGTACCCGGACATTCAGCTGTGCGCTGGTCAACCCGACTTCATCCGGCGGTATCCGTGTCAGGACTGCTAATCTGAATTGGGTCACCGGCAATATGATTGCATCTACGCTCTCTACTTCCGGTGTGAAAAACTGTGAGGTACTCGCGGCGGCTCCGTTTGAGGTGTCTGGCACGGGAGCGCTGACCGGTGTGATCATGGCATACGAGGAAGCCAGCGGAACAACCTTGGATCCCGCAAAGAAAGACATAGCAGCGCAGGAACTGGTGGCAACGACGACATTAGCCAATACTGTCGGACAGACAGATGCTACCAATATTGTCAATGAGATCAAGATTCAGGTCATTGAAGAGCAGGTGGCTGATCCGGTCCAGGTGGAACAGATCGTTGAGAACGTCATTATTAATGAGTCGCCGAGCGCTCTTCCCGAGGAAGACAGGGAACTGCTCAATGAGCTGGCCAACAGGATCGCGCAGCAGCAGTATGATTATGAGGAAATGAAAGAGACACTTGAGAGAGTGGAACAGAATGTAAATGCTGATGTGAATGTGAACGTTGATGAGAATGCGGAGGAAGCAGCTCCCGGCAGCGGCAGCATCATGGACTCTGTTGATGAAAATGCTTTCGGATATGAAGTCGTGACCACTACCACAGAAGAACCGGAAGAAGAGATCAGGGAAGCAGCGGAAAATGACGCTCCAGAGTCCGGTGCAGAGCAGTCCTCACAGGATGATCCGTTTGAAATCGTCAGTACAGACAGCTACACAGAAGAAAGTCAGTCTGAAGAACAGACAGATTCGTTTACAGATGGATCGGAGACGGAAGAACAGTCTGTCCCTGAGCATCCGCAGGAAACAGTTTCAACGGAAATCGCGCAGCTTCCGCTTGACGACGATACCGTGAAGATCTTTCCGGGAGAGGGAGACAATGCGTCAGGCGCGGGTGTGCTTCGTATCCGTGTCGCGGCGGACAACGTGGCTCCTGCTGCTGGAGAAGACGGCAGTTTCGGGGAAATCGTTGTTTCCGGGCCGATGACATACGGAGAAATCCTTCTTCAGGATGCTTTTGATCCGACAGCTTATGACAGCACGATTGTAGCATTACAAAAGACCGGTGATACCGAGCTGGAGGCGCTCGGATGGTCAGAGGGCACGGATATCTTCATCAACCTGGGAAAGGTATTTGCATTCAGTGACGATCCTGCAAACCGGTATACCATTGATATCCGGAATCTGATGCTTGTACAGACAGGAGATGACGGAACTGTGACTGCTGAAGGAGTACTGAATAAAGCGGTGACGGTATATGTTGATCAGGCGGGGCTTGCCTTTGACATGTCGGATATTTCTGAGATGAAAGCAGGCAGTACAGTGAGAGGGCATATTATCATGCCGGCCGATCCGGAAGACGGAAGCGCTGTCTGTAAGGCGTACATCGATTGTCCGTCCGGGATCGTTTTCACTGTCGGTGAAGATGGAAGATCTTTTATTGCCGAACTGCAGCAGGCAGGAGATGCCGGAGTGATCGTAAATATTGCAGAAGACGGTGAAAACTTCGTGCCGTACGCATTGACGATTCCGGTACTTCAAAACGATTTTTGAAGAATATCTATGCCGTTCTCATGACAGATACGAATTGGCGATCTGAGCCAATGATGGAAAGAGATTGAGAAAAGAGCCTGAGTACGCTATAATAAATGGCGTTCTATCAGGCTCTTTTTCTGCCGGAAAAGGAGTCTGTATGGGTAAAGCCAAACACTGATCTTACAGCATTTTTAAGGAGATGAAGAGATAAATGAAATTAGGTATCGTCGGACTTCCGAATGTGGGAAAAAGCACGTTGTTTAACGCATTGACCAAAGCCGGGGCGGAGATGGCAAACTATCCGTTCTGCACGATCGATCCGAATGTAGGGATCGTACCTGTTCCCGATGAGAGAATTGTGCGGCTCGGTGAGTTCTTTCACTCCAAAAAGGTAACGCCTGCTGTCGTAGAGTTCGTGGATATTGCCGGTCTGGTGAAGGGGGCGTCTAAAGGAGAGGGGCTCGGAAACCAGTTTCTGGCCAATATCCGTGAGACGGATGCGATCGTGCATGTGGTGCGTTGTTTTGCTGATGACAACGTGATCCATGTCGACGGCAGCGTTGATCCGGTCCGGGACATCGAAACGATCGATCTGGAACTGATTTTTGCCGATTTGGAAGTGCTGGAACGCCGTATATCCAAAGTGGGCCGTACAGCCCGCATGGACAAGAGTGCCGGTAAAGAATATGCCATGCTGGAGCGTCTGAAAGTGCATCTGGAGGATGGGAAAGACGCAATCACATTTGAACCGGCTGATGAAGACGAGGCGCAGTGGTTCGGAGAGCTGAACATGCTTACGGCCAAACCTGTCATTTATGCAGCTAACGTAGGTGAAGATGATCTGGCCGACGACGGAGAAAGCAATGAGTATGTGCAGGCCGTGCGCAAGTACGCGGCAGAGCATAAGAGTGAAGTATTTGTGATCTGCGAACAGATCGAAGCGGAGATGTCGGAACTTTCTGACGAGGATAAAAAGGTGTTTCTCGAAGACCTTGGAATCGAAGAATCCGGCCTGGACAAGCTGATCCGTGCCAGTTACCGTACTCTGGGGCTGATGAGTTTCCTCACGGGAGGCGAGGACGAAACACGAGCCTGGACGATCAAGATCGGTACGAAAGCGCCCCAGGCCGCGGGCAAAATCCACACGGACTTCGAGCGCGGCTTTATCAAGGCAGAAGTCATCAACTATCAGGATCTGCTGAACTGCGGGTCTTATGCCGCTGCCCGGGAAAAAGGCCTGATCCGCATGGAAGGAAAAGAGTACGTTGTGCGGGACGACGATCTGATCGAGTTCAGATTCAACGTGTGACACCAGAACCACACGCACAAGCAAGGAAGAAACGAAAACAGGAACCAGCGGCTGCCTGCAGACAGATGGTTCCTGTTTTCGTTTCTTTCATGGATGTGTGGGCGGAACGCCCATACATCCTTAGGCGCGGAGCGCCGAAGGCTTGTGCTACTTTCTCGTCCTGATCCAGTACGCCCCCATTGAATACCCTGGGATATCTGTAACTTCATCGGACAGATAAGAAGCCAGCCAGGTCTCTTTTGGCGACCACGCTCTGGCTTCGGTGACAGAGCCGTATTCAATCTCAGCATACCAGAAAGCTGTCTTGGAAGAAGCATCCACATGGTTCACTTCCAGACGGCAGCCGTCGGAAAGCTGATAGGTCTTTCTGATTTTTGGCACCAGAGGCAGACCGATCAGCTTTTCCAGCTTTTGAAAGATTTTTTTCTCAATCGGAAATTCGATTTCTTCGCGTGCGATCCCGGTGCCGGACTTGAAACAGAGGATATAGACGGGTTCTTCTGTGCCGTTCTTTTCCTCTCTGATCCGGACAGTAGGGTCAACAGAAATATACCCCTGCCGCATTTCCTGCGTCTCCAGTATGGGAAGTTTCGGAGTCTCAGCAGACTGTGCATTCTCCGGCCAGCCATTCACCAGCCATTTTCTTTCTATTTCCATGCTTACTCCTTTTTTGCTATAAAAAGACACGGGACTGTGCCCACAGGAATGATTATAGTTTGTAAAGAGAGATGCGTCAAACAAGTATGCCGGACACGAGATATTGGGGTTCTTGTAATAAATAACACAATTTCTTGAAAGAATTCGGTTATTGTGTTACCCTATAAAAGATTTACTATACAGCGGAAAAGAAAACCGTTGAATAAAATCGTGAATCAGAAGAGCGAAACAATATGAGTAAAGCAAAAAAAGTTTTCCTGATCCTGGTCGTGGTCGTTGTACTGACGATCATTGCCGTACTGGGGATTACCTCCGGCAATACACCGATCATCGTACAGGAACAGTTTCAATATTCAGAAGAACAGGCGTCCGAGCGTCTGGAGACACTGAAGGCGGCTCAGAACAAACATGTGGTCGAGGTGATTCCGATGAAATTTTTTGCGGAAGAGATCCGACCCGATGAGGGCGTCTTTTCAGTTGTCGCGATCACGACTATGCGTGTGGATGACATTGCTGCTGTCAGCTTCAGGGCTACGAACAGTGCGGTGCCTTCTCTGGAAAAGTGGTACGATGCTGAAGAGGAAGGAAATGGACGGTATCGTCTTACCGGTACAGCGGAAGAGTTGGGCGGACGCAGCGGTATCTATACGATAGAGGCGTTCATCACACCTTCCGGCGGCGGAGAGACCGCGGCGGGCGAAACCAAGATTGAAATGGAACTGACAAATTATTACTACACCGAAGCTCTCGGTGAAGGTAAGCAGTCTTTAGTGCTGGTCGGCCCCAAAGCAGAAATCGATAAACCGATCAAAGGAGTGATGTTTAAAGTCTGGTCGGTGGATGATGATCAGGATGATATTAAAACGTACATGGCCAAAGAAGATCCTGAAGGAGTCTGGACAGCAGAAATTGACGTGCAGGATTTTGAGGGCAAAGGAGAGTTTATTGCAAACGCATATGCTCTGTTTGATGATGGCGAAGAAGATGAAGCAGTGAAGTCTGAATCGGGGGACGAAACGAGCGAGGTAAAATCCGGCTCGGCGGAGGAGGCAAAATCTACTTCAGAGGAAGAGAAATCAGAGGAGGCAGCGTCCACTTCGGAGGAAGGGAAATCAGAGGAGGCAGCGTCCACGTCGGAGGAAGAGAAATCAGAGGAGGCAGCGTCCACGTCGGAGGAAGAAAAATCAGAGGAGGCAGCATCCACTTCGGAGGAAGAGAAATCAGAGGAGGCAGCGTCCACGTCGGAGGAAGAGAAATCAGAGGAGGCAGCGTCCACGTCGGAGGAAGAGAAATCAGAGGAGGCAGCGTCTACTTCGGAGGAAGAGAAATCAGAGGAGGCAGCGTCTACTTCGGAGGAAGAGAAATCAGAGGAGGCAGCGTCCACGTCGGAGGAAGGGAAATCAGAAGAGGCAAAGTCCACTTCGGAGGAAGAAAAAGAAGAGATACCCACCGGAAAGACAGAAATCGGGATCGCTTCTGAACGGTTTGAGTTGCTTCCGGAGCCAATGGATCTTCCGGAAGGGGCAGGAGAAGTTGTGACAGAGGGCAAACGGGTCTATGTGAAAGATGTGCCGGAGTTGATCCAGACACCGGAACTACCCACCGGCTGTGAATCTGTTGCCTTGACGATCGTTCTGCGGAGCATGGGATTTGATCTGGAAAAAACCGACATTGCCAAGAATTATCTGGCGATGGGAACGGATATGGCCACTTCTTATGTTGGTGATCCATTCTCAAAGAACGGTGCAGGCTGCTTCCCGCCGGCCATTGTAAATGCTGCGAACAAATACCTGGAAGAAAAGAAGGACAAGAGGACAGGTCACAATATAACGGGAGAGTCCATAGACGATCTCTGCGAGTATATTGATAATGGTCTGCCGGTCATTCTCTGGTCGTCGATGTATATGGCAGATCCGGCCAAAACAGGCGGTTCCTATTCCTATCAGGGACAGACATATCAGTGGTACCGTTCGGAACACTGCGTAGTGCTGTATGGTTATGACAAGGGGAAAGATGTTTATCTAGTCAGTGATCCGCTTAACGGATTTGTGGAGAGAGATGCTTCCGCGTTCCGGAATATATATGACTCGATCGGGAAATATGCGGTCGTGATTTATTGAAAACAGGTGCTCCTTTGTGCTGCCGGTCCGTCTCGGATTTTTGACGGAAAAAGACAGAAAACTGATCTAAATAAAGTGCTGAAAAATACTGAAAACACAAGATATGCCGTCCGTTTCGGACGGCATTTTTTTTGCCTGAAATTCTACAAAAAAGGGTTGCAAACTGACAAATATTTGTCTAAAATGAGACCAGGTGGTAGATTGTGGAGGAAAGTGGAAGCGAATGGGGAGTTCTGCTTTCCAAGGGGTAAATCGCTTATGTTCATGGGAGAGTACAGCCATACAGTTGATGCCAAGGGCAGACTGATCATCCCGTCCAAATTCAGGGAGGAGCTTGGGGAGAGCTTCGTCGTGACACGCGGAATGGATGGCTGTCTTTTTATTTATTCCCGGGAGTCCTGGGAAAAGTTTGAACAGAAGCTTGCCACGCTGCCGCTTGTGAGCAAAGAAGCAAGATCTTTCACACGCTTCTTTGTCAGCGGTGCTGCATCCTGTGAGCTGGACAGGCAGGGGAGAATTCTCGTACCGGCTACGCTGCGGGAATATGCCGGTCTGAGCAAAGATGTGATCCTGGCGGGGAGTCTGGATCATATCGAGGTATGGAGCAAAGAGCGCTGGGCCGAAAATATCGATTTCAGTGACATGGACGCTATTGCCCAGGGACTTCAGGACATGGGGAGTATTTTCTGAGGCGGGCCATGGAGTTCAGACATGAATCGGTATTGTTAGGGGAGTGCATCGAAGCACTGCAGATCAAAGAAGAAGGGGTATACGTGGACGGTACAATAGGGGGTGCCGGACACGCTGTGAAGATCTGCGAAAGGTTATCCGGCAGGGGAAGACTTGTCGGGATCGACCGGGATGAAGATGCGATAACTGCAGCCGCGGATCGTCTTATCTCGTATAAGGACCGTGTAACGATCCTGCGGGGCAGTTACCGCGATATATCAGAATTGCTTGCCGGAGTGGGGATCCGGGAAGTAGACGGCATCCTGCTCGATCTTGGTGTGTCTTCCTGGCAGCTGGATAGTGCTGACCGTGGTTTCACTTACCGCACGGACGCGCCGCTTGACATGAGAATGGACAGAAGACAGGCGCTTTCCGCTTATGAGGTCGTGAATACATACGGTGAAGAAGAACTGTATCGGCTCATACGGACATATGGTGAAGAACGTTTTGCGGGAAGGATTGCCGCACAGATCTGTGCGGTGAGAAAAAAGAATCCGATCCGGACGACTGGGGAGCTGTCGGAGATCATAAGAGATTCAATTCCTGCAAAAATGCGGCGTACGGGAGGGCATCCGGCAAAGAGGACCTTTCAGGCGATCCGGATTGAGGTGAATGGGGAGCTCGACGGATTGCAGGAGGCACTGGATCCCTGCATCGGGCTTTTGCGCGAAGGCGGAAGACTGTGTGTTATTACATTCCATTCGCTGGAGGACCGCATCGTAAAAAACTGTTTCCGCAGGAATGAGTCACCGTGTACCTGTCCGCCGGAATTTCCCGTGTGTGTGTGCGGGAAAAAGTCAAGAGGCGTGGTGATCACCAGAAAACCGATTCTTCCGTCAGAAGAAGAGATGGAACGCAATCCGCGCTCCAAGAGTGCAAAACTCAGAGTGTTTGAGCGAAGAAGTGCGGAACAGGCTGTGCAGCGTCGGTAAGGTTGGATAATGCCGCCTGAGCACAGTGGATATGGCGGAGGTGAGACATGCCCGGAAAAAGATATGATCCGTACAATTCGGGAGCCGGATCTTATTATGATCCGTATGATACAGGAAGAAGGGTAAATTCCGGAAGACCGGACAGAAACAGAAGAAAAAACAGAAACGGAGCGCTGAGCGCAGGGTATGTGCTTGTGCTAACTGCGGTCTGTGTGGTAACATTGCTGTTGTGCGTGCATTATCTTCAGCTGAGATCGCAGGTCATTCATCAGAATGAGACGATCGCAGCCATGGAGAACGCACTGAATCAGCTGAAAGCGGAAAATGATGCCTACGCCGATAAGGCACAGGCTTCTCTGGACATGGAGGCCGTAAAAGACAAAGCCCTGAACGAGCTGGGGCTGCATTACGCCTCGGAGTCACAGATACGCTATTACAACGCGGACGACGAAAGCTATGTCAGACAGTACGAGAACGTACCGTAAACAGAATACAAAAATGAAGAAAAAGCTGGT
>CACZSZ010000059.1 GCA_902783945.1 uncultured Lachnospiraceae bacterium | reverse complement strand
CTCTTGCCCTCGATCTTGCGGCCGACCATCATGGCGACCAGATCCGATTCCGACACTTCCTTGGCATTGACTGTGTCAACATACTGTCCATCACGGAAAACAGTAAAGCGGTCAGCCACATGGAACAGTTCTTCCATCTTATGACCGACGAACATGATGGCGATATTCTGTGCTTTAAGATCATCGATGATCTCATAGAGACGCTCAACTTCTTTTTTAGAAAGAGCTGACGTCGGCTCGTCCATGATGATCATTTTTGCTTCCTGTGCAACTGCTGTGGCGATTGCGACCATCTGCTGTTTGGCAACAGAAAGATTACCCACGATCGTACGCGGGTTGATATCTGATTTCAGGAACTCCAGAGCTTTGACTGCTTTGGCGTTAACCTCCTGCCAATGGAGAACTTTCTGGTTTTTTTTCAATGATTTCATTGATACCGATATTCTCGGCAACAGTCAGATTTGTAAAAAGACTGAAATCCTGATAGATGACGGATATACCTTTTTTAATGGCATCCATAGGATCGTGCAGAACTGTCTCCTGTCCTCCGATCACGATCTTTGCTCCGTCATCCGGCGGCTGAACGCCGGACAGAATTTTGATCAGAGTCGACTTTCCTGCACCGTTTTCTCCTACGAGCGCATGCACTTCACCCGGATAGATATCAAACTGAACTTTATCCAGTGCCTTTACGCCCGGGAAGGTCTTGCTTACATTTGAGATTTCTAAAAATTTCTCTTTCAAAGTCTGCCTCCCAAAAAACAAACTGATGAAATTTATTTCCTGGAAAATTATATGCTCGAAATAAATTTCATTGATTTAAATATATTACTTTTAGATTTTATCATTTGAATATTACAAAATCAACCATTTGTCTTCCGGAAAGTCCGTACAAATCTACATTTGTCAAAAAGCACAATAATTATTTTCTTATTTTGTAACTTTTTTACAGATTTCTATATCTGTACCGTCTTGACACTACTCTGTGCCAATGCTATCATAAAAATACACATATGTTACATGTCAAGGCAAGTCTGTTCCAAAAGGAGAGGAAATCTATGAAAGCCATTTACATGAGAGCACCCAAAGACCTTAAATTTGAAGAAGTACCGGAACCTGTTCTGCATGACGACGAAGTCCTGATCAAGGTTATGGCCGTCGGCGTCTGCGGCTCGGATATTCCGCGTATGCTTGTTTTCGGAGCACATGTTTCTCCTATTATCCCCGGACATGAATTTGCCGGCAAGATCATTGAAGTCGGTAAAAACGTAGAAGGCTGGAAAGTCGGCGACAAAGCAAGCGCTGCTCCGCTTCTTCCCTGCGGCAAATGTGAGTGGTGCCAGAAAGGTATCTACTCTCTTTGTGAAGACTATATGTACTATGGTTCCCGCAACGACGGCGCATATGCCCAGTATCTGGCCGTAAAAGCTGATAACCTGCTTCGTCTGGATGCCGATACTCCGTATGCCTGGGGCGCAACGATCGATCCGGCCGCCAATGCTGTTCATGCATATCTCCGCGCCAACGCTACCGGCGATGATACAGTATGTGTCTACGGTCTCGGTGCCATCGGCCTTTTCGCTGTTCAGTATGCGAAGGTTCTTGGCTGCAAGACGATCATTGCTTCGGATATTGACGATGCCAAACTTGAAGTGGCAAAACAGTGCGGAGCCACACATGTGATCAATTCCCTGAACGATGATCCGGTTGAAAAGGTTCTTGAGTTCACCGGCGGCAAGGGCGTAAGTTTTGCCGTGGATATGTCCGGTGTTCCGTCTGCACAGCATCAGGCGATCCTTTCCACCGGTAAGATGGGCCGTGTTGTTTTCCTCGGTATTTCCCATAAAGGACTTGAGCTTTCTGAGAAAGCCGTTGATCAGATCGAACGTTATCAGCTGTCCGTTATCGGAAGCTGGAATTCCTTCTCAAATCCGTTCCCGGGATTTGAATGGACAGAGTCCGCACGTCTGATGAATGAAAAGCTGTTCAATCCGGATCTTCTGATCTCTCATCGCCATCCGCTGGAAGATCTGCCGGATGTCTTCAAGAAAATCGACAGCCGCGAGCTGCGTGGATACAACAAGATCATGTTCTATCCGAACGGCTTCGACGAGGAAAAATAAGATCCTGTTCTTATTCAGACTGGATAAGTGATCTGCATAACGAAAACCTCCGGCATTGCCGGAGGTTTTCCCTATATATTCCTGATTTTCCCGGATCTTTAACCGTCCAGATCCGTCAGTATCTTTTCTGCCGTCTCTTCGTTTGTGATCAGCACATTAATGATCCCTCCCCGCAGTGCTCCGCAGAGAGCTTTTGCCTTGCTGAATCCCTGAGCCACACCGATCCTGTATTTTTTCTTTTTTATGCTTTCCAGCGGTATAGCCATTGTGCGATCGTCAAGATCAGTGTCACAGATCTTTCCTTCAATATTGATCACATGTGAACAGATATCACCCACAGCTCCGCGCTGCTTCAATTTCAAAAGATCTGAATCTTTCAGGTAGCCGGCACGGTATAAAGCACTTCTCTGTCCGAACGTTCCGGCCGTGAACAGAGCAATATCCGCATCAAGCCCGCGCTGAAATACTTTTGCGATATTCCCGTCTTTTCTGAGGATCTCACTGATTTCCCTGGAATCGACAACAGCCGGTACCGGGAGCATATATGAAGAAGCTCCCAGGATCATGGAAAAATTATCAGCAATCGGTGAATCATAAACCGTCTGGCTCACATCACTGACGCCGCCGCATAGCTGCACTGATACGACATTATTCAGATCCTTGCGCGGGATCAATGCCTTGGAGCACTCGTAAATGGTACCGCCCCATGAAGTACCGATCACAGACCCGTCTTCTATGATCTCATTCAGGTATCTTGCTGCTGCTTCACCGACATGCCTGAGACGTTCCCCGTCTTCCTCCCTTGGTATTATGACTGCCTTCAGAAGACCGAATCGCTGACGGAACTCCTTTTCCAGAGAACTTTCTATATTCAGCGGATCGATAACCTGGATTCTTACAATTCCCTCTTCTCTGGCCGCATTAAGCAATTTTGATACATACGGACGGGACAGATTCAACACTGCCGCGATTCTCTCCTGACCGTATCCCTCCTCATAATAAAGCTTGGCAATCTGTACGAGCAGACGCTGCCGCTTGAAATTTTTCATTTATATACTCCTTATTTCTGCATCTGTCTTTCTTGCATTTTATTTAAAGACATGCATAATATATTTAAAATGCTTCTTCGAAAGGATATTCAAAATGCATATTTTTTTCTCTGATCTCGACGGCACTCTTCTTACTGATAAAAAAGAGATCACTCCACGCACAAAAAAAGCTATCGATACTTTTGTGGCTGCCGGAAACCGTTTTATTATATCTACCGGACGCCCCCTTCAAAGTGCACTTGACACCCAGAAACGTCTGGGGCTTACATATCCGGGCAATTATGTGTCCGCATACAACGGGGCATTGATCTATGACAGTGCCGCGGGCAAAACTCTTTATGAAACAGGTATTGCACTGGATCTTATACAGCCCGCACTTGAAATCGCCGATGCCTGCCATGTTCACATTCAGGCCTATCAGGACCGGTATATCATCTGCCGTAACTATAATGCTGATCTTCAATATTACAGAGATCACATTTCCATGCCTGCGATCATCACAGATGATATGCTTTCCGAACTCTCTTCTCCGCCCTGGAAGCTGATGGCAATAGATGTTGAGAGCCGTTCCCGTCTGGAAACATTCCACAGCAGACTCACTGAAGAGCTGGGTGCATATATGAAACCGGTATTCTCCGGCCCGCATTATGTGGATATTTTCCCTGTTAATGCCGGGAAGGGCAAATCCCTGATACAGCTCTGCCGCCTTCTTCAGATCCCTGTTGAAAATAGTGTTGCAGCCGGAGATGAAGAAAACGATATCCCCATGATTGAAGCCGCTGGGTGCGGGATCTGTATGTGCAACGGCAAAGATGAAGTTAAAAAAATCGCCGATGTCATTACCCAGGACGATAATAATCATGACGGCCTTGTCCCGTTTCTTGAAAAACTGAGCTGACCGTTTTTATTTCATCACTCCTGAATGATACTTTCTGGAAAAGACCCGGGTCATAACAACCCGGGCCCTG
>CACZSZ010000058.1 GCA_902783945.1 uncultured Lachnospiraceae bacterium | reverse complement strand
TCCACGATCGGCCTGATCGGTATGAATGAAGTGGGGCTGAATGCGAAATGGCTGCGCGCCGATCTGACTGATCCGCAGACACAGCGGTTCACGCGCGACGTGCTGAATCATATGCGTGAGCGCCTGTCCGACTATCAGGAAAAATACGGTGATCTGTACAATCTGGAAGCAACGCCGGCTGAGTCCACGACATATCGTTTTGCAAAGCATGATAAGGAGCAGTTCCCGGATATCATCACAGCCAATATGAACGGCACGCCGTACTACACCAACTCCTCGCATCTGCCGGTCGGCTACACAGAGGACGTGTTCTCGGCACTGGATATTCAGGATGATCTGCAGACACTGTATACGTCCGGAACCGTGTTCCATGCATTCCTGGGCGAGAAGCTTCCTGACTGGAAATCTGCTGCCACGCTGGTGCGCAAGATCGCGGAGAACTACAAACTGCCGTACTATACCATGTCGCCTACCTATTCGGTCTGCCGTGATCACGGCTATCTGACAGGCGAGCAGTATACCTGTCCTTACTGCGGCAAACCGGCCGAGGTCTACAGCCGCATCACCGGTTACTACCGCCCGGTCCAGAACTGGAACGACGGCAAGACACAGGAATACAAAGACCGCAAGGTCTATAACATCGGACATTCTGTCCTGACGCACACTGGTCCGAAACCGGCGCCGAATGACACGATCATGGACACAGCACTGGAAGCGGCCATGGAACCCGGATGCTGCGCCCCGCAGGAACCGTACATCGCATCGGAGGCGGAGGTAACGGCAGCGGCAGCCGCAGGAAAGATGTTTTCAGAACATATGGCTGCAGAACAGGTGAAAGCCGCTGAACCTGCAGAGTCCTCAGCAAGATATCTGCTCTTCAAGACGCCGACCTGCCCGAACTGCAAGGCGGCAGGTGCTCTGCTGGATAAGGCTGGAGTCAGTTACACTGCGCTGAATGCGAACGAAGAAAAAGAACTGGTCGGAACATACGGAGTAAAACAGGCACCGACACTGGTGGTACTGGGTGCAGACGGTTATGAGAAATACCGCGGTGTATCCGATATCAAAGGGTGGCTGATGCACCGGCGGGTATCCTGAACAGGAGACAAAACCCGCACATCTGCAGTGCTTAGTAAATCAATATCCGTCTGCACGATGAAAGCAGAGGATAAAACAATGTAACCTGGCTGTGGGCATGGTTGCGCCGTATGCGTGGCTGTGCCCATGGTTTACTGTATAAGTCCCGTCTCAAAGCGGAAGCAGCGAAACGATGCGAAGGACTTATACAGTATAGAAAGAAAACTATCCCGTCTCAAAGCGGAGATCAAGAGAGGTGATCACCATGTATGACATGATCGTGGTCGGCGGAGGCCCCGCCGGAATGACAGCGGCGCTGTATGCGCTGCGCAACGGAAAAAGTGTGCTGGTTATTGAAAAAAATGGATTCGGCGGACAGATCACTCATTCACCCAAGGTGGAAAACTACCCGGGCACCCTGCAGATGAGCGGTAATGAATTTGCAGATCAGATGCTGGATCAGATCCTTGCTCAGGGTGCAGAAATCGAGATCGAAACAGTCACTGCTGTGGAACCCGGTACAGGGGATGCGGGGGCAGACTCTGCGCAGGGAGGTGCTAAACAGGAACGTTCCGTGCATATTGTCCGTACTGAGGAGGGCGGTGTCTACGAGGCCGGCACGGTCGTGCTGGCAACAGGCGTTAAGCACCGTATGCTCGGACTGGAAGGTGAGAATGAACTGGTCGGTGAAGGAATCTCTTTCTGCGCTGTCTGTGACGGTGATTTTTACAGTGGGCAGAAGGTCTGTGTTGCAGGAGGCGGCAATTCTGCGCTGCAGGAGGCGATCCTTCTGGCGGAAAAATGCAGTGAGGTGATCATGCTGCAGGATCTGCCGTTTTTCACGGGAGAAGAAAAGCTGCAGGAAGTACTGTTTGCAAAACCCAACGTGCGGGGTATTACGGGTGTGAAGATTACTGGACTTGAGAGAAACGAAGAAGGTCTCACGGGTGTTTCGATCGTGCGGAGCACAGAGACGGATGCGAAAGAAGAACTGATCCCGTGTGACGGACTGTTTGTGGCGATCGGCCTGATCCCCGAAAACGAACCCTTTGCGGGGCTTGCCGATCTGAATACGTTTGGGTACTTTGACGCGGACGAACGCTGTCTCACGAAGACGCCGGGCGTCTTTGTGGCAGGGGACTGCCGAAGCAAAGAAATCCGTCAGATTACGACGGCTGCAGCAGACGGAGCCGTGGCAGCGCTGGCAGCCTGCCGGTATCTGAATGCCGGAGCAGTATGAAGTTCCGTGCACATTGAAAATAGATAGAGATCATTTGAATGGATCCCGCAGCATCAGTCAGGATGACAAATGCTGCGGTTTTTTTTGAATTTTTTTACGACCCCCGTTTTTTGTTATCCAATCCCGAATATATGAGTGACAGCAAGTGAGATCATGCGCTGGCGGAAATGATTTTGTGCAGTATAAAAACCGGTTGGGCGGCGGATCGGTGCTCACTGGATCCGGTCCTGCCTGTTTCTGCGGAGATCAGACAGAAAATGGTGGCCTGGGATGAAAAAACAGAGTTTGGGCCAACATCTTTGCAGGAACAAGTAAGAAAATGATGGCCCAGGCTGGGAAAAGCAGGATTCAAGTCAACATCCGAGGCTGGCCAGGCCAGAAAATGATGGCTTAAAGATGAAAAAACAGAGTTTGGGCCAATATCTATGCAGGAACAGATAAGAAAATGATGGCCTGGGCTTGGGAAAGCAGGGCACAGGCCATCATTCGGTTCCGGCCAGGAATAAACTGTTGGCTGAAAATAAGAAAGAATAAATACAGGCCAACATTCGCCGGTTAGTTTTACACCGCGGCGAAAAAAGACTGCAGAATAAAAACAAAATAACAGAGAACAACAGAACGGGAGGTAAGAAGATGAAGAAATTTCTGGCTGTGCTGGCAGTGTTTTTCTGTGCAGCCTCACTCATTCCGGCAGTAACGGCTGCTGCCGATACAAATGTAGACGCAGTAATGAATGCTGCCGATACAAATGTAGACCTGGAACAGGCCGACGGACGTCTGGAGATCACAGAGGCCGGTACGTATGTACTGACCGGCGCAATGAAAGGGACTGTCTATGTGAATCCCGGCGAGGGAGATGTGGAACTGATCCTCGACGGAGCGGATATTGACGGCAGTGTATCCGCGGGAATCATTGCCGTCAGCGGCAATTCTCTCACGATCACGATGCCGGAAGGATCCGTGAACCGGGTCTCGGACGGAGGAGCAGATCAAAAGTACACTGCAGCGATCTGCAGTCTTATCCCGACCGTTTTTGAAGGTACGGGTACGTTATATGTGAATGGAAGCAATCAGCAGGGAATTGTGACAGAGAATGCTGACCTGACCTTCAACGGAGGAAATTATTCGGTCGAAGCCGTTACGTACGGCATTGCGATCCCGGCCGGGAAAACAGGAAGACTTACGATCAATGACGGCTATTTTCGTATTCAGGCCGGAAGCGGCAGCATCGATCCCGCTACGGCAGCGTTCATAAATGGCGGCACGATCGAGGAAGTATCCGACTCCGGCAGCGGAGCGGGCACAGAGACTGTTCCGACGGATACAGAATATGCGTTTACGGAAGAGAATACTGCAGAGTCTGGGAACAGCAATGCAGAGAGCGGTACAGCCGCAGAGTCCGGCAGCAGCAGTGCAGAGGGCAGTACAGCCGCAGAATACGGCAGCAGCAGTGCAGAAAGCAGTACAGCCGCAGAGTCCGGCAGCAGCAATACGGAAAGCAGTACGGAAGCGGCTGACATAGCAAAGACGGCAGAAAAATCGGTTTCCGTGACCGACAGCAGTAACAATAGTGAGTCTGAGTTTCCGGCACAGCCATCCGGTATGCCGCAGCCTGACAGAAACGGTCAGTTTACGGGTCAGCCTGCCGGGGAACAGCCTTATGGACAGGAATGGTACACAGAGTCTGCAGAATCTCCGTCGGAAATCGTGGAAGGACAGACGGCCAATTCGGCGGCGGATCTGGAAGCAGATCTGGAGAACGCATCTTATCTGACGATTACGGATGACGACAGCCAGGTCAAGATCACATCTTCCGGCACCTATGTGGTCAGCGGCAGCAGTACGGACGGCAATATAACCGTGAAAAAAGGAACGACAGGAGTTGTCCTTGTGCTGGAAGATCTGGATCTTACGAGTACGACGGGCGCGGCAGTATCTGTCAATAAAGAAGCCGAAGTGAAGATCATAATTTCCGGTGAAGTTGTGCTGACAGATGCGGAAAACCCGGAAGATGAAACCTCTGAGGATACGGAGGCGGCGGATGCCTTCGACGGTGCTGCATTAAAAACCAAAGCAGGGTCACAGGTGTGTGTGACAGGCGACGGTACGCTGACGATCAACGGCAATGCCAAAAACGGCATCAAGGCGGGCGACGATTCCAGCCTGATCTTTGACGGTGTTACAGTCAACATTTCGGCAGTGAATGACGGTATCAATGCGAATTACGATGTATCTCTGCTCAGCGGCAGCTTTACCATTGCGGCGGGCGACGACGCGATCCATGCCGATCATATTCTGACAGTCGGAAGAGAGGACGGGACCGGTCCTGTGATCCGTGTGACAGAAAGCAATGAAGGCCTGGAGGGAACCGTGGTGAATGTATACGGGGGAGATATTTCCGTTGTGTCTGCAGATGATGCGATCAATGCCGCAAACGGGGATGGTCTGTATGAGGGCGAACTCGATTATTCGTTCAATATGATGGGCGGCAGGATCATGATCAACAGCAGCGGAGACGGGATCGACTCCAACGGCAATATCAATCTGATCGACGGCAGCATGTCGGTCAACAGCGCGCAGAACGGCGGCGAAGCCGGAATTGATTATGACGGACAGTTATATATTTCAGATGATTTTGAGCTGAACAACCGCAGCGGCATGGCAGGCCCTGACGGCATGGCAGGAAACATGCCGGAAGGGATGCCGGGCCGGTTTGAGGAGATGGATTGGCAGAATGGTGGAATGAACAATCAATTTAATGATGCGAATTGGCAGGAAAGTGGGATGAATAATCAACGTGAAGGAGATGATGGGCGGCCTGGTGGGGCACCTGGCCAGCCCGGAGGCATGGGCGGCTGGTGAGTGATACGGTCAGAATTCCTCTTTTGAATAGCGCATGAATCCTTCCCCGCGGATCTCGCTGGCGTCCGTCAGTATGACGAATGCCTGCGGATCCGTTTCGTATACCAGTTCTTTCAGAGTGACGGCCTGTTTTCTGGAAACAGCACAAAACAAGACAGGTCTGTCGCTGCCTGTGTACATGCCGGTTCCGGGAAGCAGTGTCGTACCCCGGTCCATTTCCTTCAGTATCCGTGCGCTTATCTCATTAAAACGTTCCGAAATAATATAGGCCAGATAAGCATTGCGGAACGAACCGATCAGGCCGTCTGCGATCCTTCCGGTAAGGATGACGGAAATGACTGCATACATGGAAATACGCAGGCCGAAAATCCACACAGAGAGCAGAATGATCAGACCGTCCAGAACGGGCAGGATTTTTGCGGCGCTCAGATGCGGCAGGGCGTGCTGGATCAGGGCAGCCAGGGTATCGGTTCCTCCCGTGGTTGCCTTGCCGAAAAAGACCAGACCGAGACCGACGCCCAGCAGGCTGCCGCCGATGACTGCCGTAAGAAAGGGGTCTGTCTCTGCAAATCCGTATTCAGGAATGATATACAGCCATCCGGAAAAAAGAAGGGCTGCCAGAAATGTGCGTTTTATAAAATGCCAGCCGCGGATTTTTACGGAGCACAGGATAAGCGGAACATTCAGAACAATATTACCCAGCCAGAGAGGGATACCGCCGGGGAAAAACCGGGCCGTCACATGCTGGATCAGCATGGCCAGACCGGTAAACCCGCCGGGCACCATGCCGGCCGGAGAAAAAAACAAATTAGTAGAAAGAGCCATCAGGGCGGTGCCGGAGAGGATCCACAAAAACTCAGTTTTCCGGATTTCAGCATAGATACGTTTCATAGAGCCTCCTTCCTCAAACAATAAAAACGGATGCATTCCGGGCGGAAAGCATCCGTATAATCATCAGAATACGATTCTTGGCGGCTTTTATTATGCACTGCAGGGTTTTCTTTGTCAACATGCTGCCTTATGGTGTATAATGTTTTATCAGATAACCCGATTCAGGTTGAGGATTTAATATGGCAGCACCCGGCTTTACAGACAAACCGGATTTTGAAACGGTCTATAATGAGTATTACGACAAGGTATACAAGTATGTCTATACCTTACTTCTGCATAAGGAAAATACCGAGGACATTGTGGCTGAGACATTTCTTTCCGCATATGCCAATTATGACAGGTACGATCCCGAAAAGGCTTCTGTCGCCACATGGATCACACGGATCGCGCATAATAATGCCGTGAACCTGGTCCGTTCCGCGGCTTACCGGACCCGGGCCGCACTGCCAGAGAACGATCTGTACGGGGAGGAAGATCCGGATCTGCAGCATCTGGAAGAGGATAAAGACATTGTGATGAAACTCTATACAATGCTCAATGAGAAAGAACGTGAGTTTCTGAACATGCGGTATGTCATGGAATTAAAGGATGCGGAGATTGCGGAACTGATGGGAATGCAGACCAAAGCGGTCAACAAACGGTACCAGCGCCTGCTGAAAAAATGTAGAGATCTTCTTGCAGAAGATAATTCCTGAAGCTTTTTGAAATTGTATACTTTCTGCAGTACAGATACGTCTCCATTATCGGACAGACCGTGTATATTACAATATAAAAGGTAAAGCTTCACTTTTTTGCAGAAACTTTGCAGTAAGATGATGGGTATGGAAGCAGCACAATAAGATGATGGGTATGGTATAGGGAATATGGACAGGAATAATCTGACAGAAGCAGAACTGGAAGGGATTCTGAGGAACAGCCGGTTTACAAATGAAGAGCACAAAAAAGCGCTGCATAAGCGCATTTTCGGAGAGAGAAAAGACAGCTTCCGAAAGGAGCAGGTTCAGATGGCTCTTTCGATGGATGAGCTGGCTATGGTCGCCGGAGGAAAAGCGGGCGATCCGGGAATATGGAAAGAGGAATTGGGAAGAATGCATGAAAGACCTTGATTGGTTATCTCCAAATGCCGTGTGAAGTTGTATATATAATGTAAAGAAAACAGACAAAGCTGTTCCGGATTCCGGAGACGGAGATCTTAAAAGGAGAACAGGAGATGAGTGAAATGAGTGAAATGAAAGAGAAGATCAGACAGGCGCTTCCAAAGGGAGTGATCGTTGATGAAGCAATATTGGAAAAGATTGTTGGCGGTATCCAGACAGGGATGACAAGGGAAGATCTTGAAGTACTTCTGAACGGAGTCGGCCTGAAAGCGGGTATTCTGGACCGTATACCAATGGGCATTTCGAAGCCCAGACCCGGCTGAAAAACAGATAATAGCCTGTTTCCGGCTGCGGCCTTTCATATGGCTGGCAGGGTAGCATGAAAGAGAAGGAAAAAACGTATATCTCTCTCAGAGTTAAAGCGTTCCGAGTCATTTTGATCGGAGCGCTGCTTCTGATTCTGATGATCAGCGCCATCGGACTCGGAGGATTCAGTTATGCGGCCCTGAAGGAATATAATGAAGAAGCTGAGCATCTGATGGGGTATGCGAAATCCCTGCTCGATATGGAGTATGTGGAAAAGATCTATACAGCGACCAGAGAAATATACGAGTCGCTTCCGGAGGAGATCCGGCAGGATCCCTATTCAGATGAATTTAAGCAGAAATTCCGGGTACTTATGGACGAGGATTATTATGCCGCGAGAAAAGTGCTGGAAAACTGCCGGATAGAGTCGGAAAACCGGAATGTTGCACTTATCATGACGGATCCGGCACACAGCGCATATATCTACGTGATCGACGGGGATGTGGAAGAGTGGATCTACATGCCCGGGCAGTGGATCAAAACGGATCTGAGCAAGATCGACAGAGCGATGCAGTCCTCGTGGAAACTGATGATGACACGGGAAAAAGAGTATGGCTGGATAGGGACGGATTATGACCCGGTAACGGGGGCGGACGGCAGCCTTTTGGGATATATCAGTATCGATCTCGATATGAACGATTTTTTCCGCCGTATTTTCCGTACACTGATAGTTCTGATCCCCGGAGCGATCGCGGTGATCCTGTTTGTGGCATATAAGGCAGCACGGCTGATGGTGCGTCATATTCTGTCTCATCTGACCGAACTGGCCGGAGCCGCAAGGGAGTATACCGCCAGGGATAAGATCAATAATCTCGAAGATTCAACAGCATATTTTTCCAAGCTGGATATCCGGACAAGGGACGAGCTGGAAGAACTCTGGCAGACTATGACGGACATGGAGCTGGACATGAACGAGACCATGCACCGTCTGCGTGCGATCACGGCGGAGCAGGAACGCATGGAGGCGGAGCTGTCCATTGCCTCACGGATCCAGGAAGGTATGCTGCCGCGGAAATTTCCTGCTTTTCCCGACCGCGGGGAATTTGATATTTATGCCTCGATGACGCCGGCTAAAGAAGTCGGCGGAGATCTGTATGATTTCTTCCTGGTCGATGAGGATCATCTGGCGATGCTGATCGCAGATGTCGCCGGGAAGGGAATCTCGGCGTCCCTGTTTATGGTCAATGCCAAAGCTCTCCTGCAAAACCAGATGATACAGAGTGGGAGGAATGTGGTTGAAATCTGCGAGAAAGTCAACAGCCGGCTGATCGAACAGAATGAAGCCATGCTGTTCGTCACAGTGTGGCTTGGGGTATTGACGATTTCTACCGGAGAAGTGGTGTATGTCAATGCCGGACACGAGTATCCGGCGCTGTACCGGAATGGGGGACAGTTTACAGTAGAAAAAGATGTGCATTCCGGACCGATGGCCGCTTTTGAAAAGATGAAATTTAAAGCAGGCATGATCACGCTGCAGCCGGGAGATGTGATCTTCTGCTATACAGACGGAGTGACGGAAGCAACTGACGGGGAAGAGAAGCTCTTTGGGACGGAGCGTATGCTGCAGGCGCTGAACAGGCAGCCGGATGCCGGACCAAAAGAACTGGATGAAAATGTACTGACTTCGATCGCGGAATTTGTCGGAGATGCCCCCCAGTTTGACGATACAACGATCCTGTGTCTGAAATATTATGGCCGGCACAGCTGAACCAGTATTCATTGCGGAGCCTGTTCACTGTTGCCGTGACTGGTATGGACTATATAATATAAAACTGAAGGAGACGGTAAAATGGATTATAATTTTGGGGTGGTTTCGATCGTTACCTGGATCCTGACTGCGGCAGGAATCTGGAAAATCCTCGAAAAATGCGGAAAAAAAGGATGGTGGGGTCTGATTCCCGGATTTCGGATCTATCAGCTGGGCATCTGTGCGGAGAGAGTGCATGATGGGTTGATGTGTCTGAATCTCGAGATCATCATGTTTGTTGCCCGCATTATCGAAAGCCGCATAGGGCAGGAAACAGCCGGTGATTACTGGGTGGACCTTATTTTAGGCGTTATCGGGATCCTCTCGATCATTTTTGAGATCCGGGTATATGCCGGTGTTGTCCGCATGTTCAATATCCGGAAGATATGGATCATCTTTATTGTTTTTCTGGACTGGATCGCCCTGCCGATCCTTGGTTTTTCAAAGAAATATCAGCCTGTCGTAACCGGGAGACAGCTGGAAGAAGAACATCTTGCCGGAACGACGCCGACAGAGCTGGACGCGGCTGTAGATACAAATGAAGACAACAACGGTCTGACGGTACATGTGCGCGCGAGGACCGCAAAAGAGCTGGGCGGTAAAGTGCGGTATCTTCTGAAAGATATCAACCTGACGATCCCGGGAGGGTCTCTGGTCCTGCTTCTGGGCGGTTCCGGTGCCGGCAAGACGACGCTGGTGAACGCCATCATCGGCTACGAAAAAGCGGATGCCGATATCCGTCTGCACGGTGTAAATGTGTATGACCACTATGATGAAATGAAATATAAGATCGGATTCGCGCCGCAGCAGGATCTCCTGCGCTTGAACGATACGGTGGCACGTACATTGAACGACGCGGCGCTGCTGCGTCTGCCTGTAGATGTCACGCCGGATGAGAGAAAACAGAAAGTAGACAGCGTCGCAGCTGTGCTGGGACTGGAAGGACGGCAGGAAGGCCTTATAGCCAAAAAGTCCGGAGGACAGAAAAAGAGGATTTCTATCGGCGCAGAGCTGATCAGCGATCCGGAGCTGTTCGTTCTGGACGAACCGGATTCGGGGCTTGACGGCGTGATCGCAAGGGAATTGTTCGAGAAACTGCGGACGCTGGCGGATGAAGGCAGGATCATCATTGCCATCACCCATACGCCGGACCGTGTCGTGGATCTGTTCGATAAAGTTATCGTACTGGCCAGAGATTCCGGAAAAGTGGGAAGACTGGCGTTCTACGGCTCTCCGGATGAAGCAAAAGCCTTCTTCGGGAAGGATACCATGGAGCAGGTCGTCATGGCGATCAACGCAACGGGCGAAGGCGGCGAGGGAAGAGCTGATGAATTCATAGAGAAGTATGCCAAATACACGATGCGGGAGGAAACGGCAGGAAATGAAAAATAAACAGCATTACCGGGGAAGATTCGCGCAGGTCGGCATCTACTTCAGAAAGCTGCTGCGCATGTGTGTATATCAAAGTGACTGGAAGGTTCTGCCGATGGCGGCTCTGATCGCCGGTGTCGTTACATTTGCGATCGGCGAAAACCTTTTCAAAACGCAGGAAGGCACGCTGCTGGGAAGCTTTGCCCTTGTCTGTGTCTGCATCTGGAACGGTTATTTCAACTCGATCCAGGTGGTCTGCCGCGAGCGGCCGATCATCAAGAGAGAGCATCGGGCCGGCATGCATGTCTCGTCTTATATTGTGGCGCACATGCTGTATCAGGCTATTCTATGCGTGCTGCAGACGGTGATCATGATCATGATCCTGCGTGCTGCAAATGTTACTTTCCCCAAAGAGGGACTGGTCACAGGTGTTTTTCTGATCGATTTCGGTATTTCCCTGTTTCTGGCTACCTATGCGGCTGATATGATGGCTCTTGCCATATCGTCGCTTGTGCACAATACCACAACAGCGATGACGATCATGCCGTTTCTGCTGATCTTCCAGCTGGTCTTTTCGGGAGGCCTGTTCGCGCTGAAAGGTATTGCCATGAAACTGACCAATCTCACGATCGCCAAATGGGGGCTGCAGAATCTCTGCACGCTCGGCAATTATAATGACAAGCCGATGGTCACGCTCTGGAGTACACTGCTGAAATTCCGGGCGATAGATGTGGAGGGGACCAAGCCGGTAGAGATGATCACTGATTATATTGTCGAGAACAATCTGAAAGATGAACTGCTTAAGGAGGCCGGCTCCTATAATATAAATGCAGCATATGAGTATACCGCAAATAATATTCTCACATGCTGGGGCGTGATGGTGCTGGTTATCGTTATATTTGCCGTGCTGTCCGTAGTCCTTCTGGAATTTATCGACCGCGATAAGCGGTGACCGGAGTCTGAAGAGAAAAACTCATATACCTGAGTACAGAGACAATGTGATATAATGATTTGTATGTGTAGCTGATCATTGAACACTTCGAAAGGGGAGAAACTATGAAAAAGAAAACAGCAGGCATTCTGACTGCATTGATCCTGTCAGCGGCACTGGCTGCAGGATGCGGAGGGAGCAAGAGCAGCTCCACAGAAACTGCATCAGCGTCGACAGAGACACCGACGCCTACACCGACGCCGACGCCCACACCGACGCCGACGCCCACACCGACACCGACGCCCACACCGACGCCTACACCGACACCTGCACCGACACCGACGCCCACACCGACACCGACGCCGGATCCCAATGCGGTCACGCCGACAGTAACGGCAGATCCCACGGATGAGTGGGTTGATATAGATGGTTCCTGTCTGTATATTGCCACGGCGAACGACGCTGAGAGTCTGGCCTGGCATTTCACGAGTCCGGACGGACAGGTCGATGTACCGTACACAGATATTGCCGCCTATTTTCCGACGCTCGGAGTCGACGGGGGAGCGGACGAATATCTGACACTCTACGATATTCCGGCTGAGTTCAACGGCTGGGGTTCTTATTGTCTGTTCACAAACGGTTCGGCAAGCGCCGCTTCAGGAACAGCCTACACACATGTGGCCGGTGCGGAGGAAGCATCCGCCGACGATCAGACTGAGAAGACCGGTGCACAGGCTCCGGACGGTGATCCGTTCCTGGGAACATTCGTGGAGCCGACTGCCGGAAGAGGTGTTATGAACATTTCTACGGACGGTGATCTGTACTATGTTACGGTAGAATGGTCCAACGGCGCCTATGAGAAAGATGAATGGACGTTCAGCGGCTATTTCGACGGCCGCGGCGCCATGCAGTACAGTAACTGCCTCAAAGTCGTCACGACATTTGACGATGACGGCAATGCCAATCCGCAGCAGGTGTACAGTTCCGGTACCGGTTATATCAAAATGGACGACTACGGTGTCACGTGGTCTGACGATCAGGGAGATGTCCCGGACGGAACATATTTCGCAAGACAGTAAAACAATAATGTCAGGGTCAGAAACCCTGAGATCACGGCAGGACAGAATGAGTGCGGCCGCCGGTTCACAGTGGAGCGGGCGGCCGGTATGATACTCTCGGGAACAGGAAACAGAAAGGAGCAGATCATGCTGAATATCACAAAGGAACAGAACGACGGCACCATGAAGGTGGCATTGGAAGGAAGACTGGATACGACTACATCTCCGGAACTGGAAAAAATGCTGAAAGAAAACCTGGATGATGTGACGGAGCTGATACTGGATTTCGAAAAACTGGAGTACATTTCCTCCGCCGGGCTCAGAGTGCTTCTTTCTGCTCAGAAGATCATGAATAAGCAGGGAGAAATGAGACTGATCAATGTGTGCGACGAAGTCAAAGAAATTTTCGAAGTGACAGGATTTCTGGATTTCCTGAACGTCGAGTGACCGGATCCCGCAGAGGAAACAGCGGTGAAGCGTAGAACAAGAAATCCGCACTCGTATATACTGCTATTATAAGAAGGGACAGATGGTTCCTGAAGGCAGTAGGAGGAAGCATGAATACAGTAACAGGCGCATGTAAGGACGGAATCCTGGAAATCGCTCTGGCCGGACACATCGATTCCACTAATTCAGCAGATGTGGAATCGAAGATCAACGATCTGCTCGATGGCAGGGAAAATACTCCGATCCTGTTAAAAGCCAGGGATCTGGAATACATTTCCAGCGCAGGACTGCGTGTTCTGCTGCATCTGAAAAAGCGCAATCCGGATCTGAAAATCGTGGATGTCAGCACGGATATCTATGAAATTCTGGACATGACTGGATTTACGCAGATGATGGATGTAAAAAAAGCCCTTCGGGAGGTTTCTGTTGAAGGCTGTAAGATGATCGGCCGCGGAGCAAACGGTACACTGTACCGGATCGATCAGGATAATGTAGTCAAGGTCTACAATAACGCGAATGCGCTGGAAGATATCCAGCATGAACGGGAAGTAGCCCGGCTGGCACTGATCCTGGGTATTCCGACGGCAATCTCGTATGATGTCGTGCGCGTCGGAGACAGTTATGGCTCGGTGTTCGAACTCCTGAATGCCCGTTCTTTTTCCAGTATCCTGGCATCGGAACCGGAAAAGATGGACTGGTGTGTAAAAGAGTTTGTAAAAGTGCTCAAGAAGATCCACGGGACAGAGGTCCCGGACGGAAAGCTGCCGGATATGCGGGAAACAGTTCTCTCCTGGGCGGATCTGGTGAAAGGGTTCCTGCCGGAAAAACAAGGGGAAAAACTTCTCTCTCTGATCCGTGAGATCCCGTATAACAATCACATGATCCACGGAGATTTCCACACACAGAATGTGATGGTACAGGGAGACGATATCCTGCTGATCGATATGGAAACCCTTGCGGTCGGTCATCCTGTTTTTGAACTGGGATTCATGTTCAATGCTTTTACAGGATTTTCTGAACTGGATCACAGAGTGATCCTTGATTTCCAGGGATTTGATTTTGAAACATCACAGATATTCTTTCACAAAGTGATGAAGGAGTATCTGGAGACTGGCGATGAAGAATGGATCCGGTCGGTCGTGGACAAGGCCAGGATCATAGGATATACCCGTCTGATGCGGCGTGAGATCCACCGGCACGGACTGGAGACAGAAGAGGGAAAAGCAAAGGTAGAATTCTGGAAGAAAGCGTTGGGAGAGTTGTTGGAGAAAACAGAGACTTTGATGTTTGACCGCAATGAACTTGATATTGAGGCAGATGTTGTCAATCTGCCGCATGTTCTGGAATTTGTAGAGAAACGTCTGACAGCTGCAGACTGTCCACTGAAAGCCCGGATGCAGATCACTGTCGCGGTAGAAGAAATTTTCGTCAATATTGCGCATTACGCATATGCTCCGAATAAAGGGAGGGCGCGTGTCCGCGTTGAAATATCGGATGAGCCTATTGTTGTCACGGTCACATTTATCGACAAAGGTGTTCCGTATGACCCGCTTAAAAAGCAGGATCCGGATGTGACGCTGCCTGCGGCGCAGCGCGCGATAGGCGGACTGGGGATTTTCCTGGTAAAGAAATCCATGGATGATGTTACTTATGAGTACAGGGACGGTCAGAATATTCTGAGTCTGAAGAAAAATCTGAAATGAATTATCCGGACAAAATTGATCTGCATATGCATACGACAGTGTCCGACGGAACGGATACGCCGGAAGAACTCCTGATACGCGTCAGAAAGGCTAATCTTGATGCCTTCTCAGTCACGGATCACGATGCGATCCGGAGCAGTGAGATCATTCAGAATCGATTGAGAACAGATGACCCGCTGTTTATTCCGGGTTCAGAGTTTTCCTGTAAGGATGAAAGAGGAAAATACCATATACTCGGATATGCCTACGACTTGAAAGCACAGCCGATCAGGCATCTCGTCATGAAATGCCATGAGAGGCGGATGACCAAAGTCTGGGACCGGCTCGATGCACTGGAGAAAGTGTACGGTATTGTTTTTCCCGAAGAAGAGATCATGAAACTGCTGTCGAGGAATAATCCCGGGAAACCGCATATGGCCAACCTGATGGTCAAATACGGATATTCAGAGACCAAAGAAATCGCCATCGAGCAGTTTATTGACAAACTTCCCGTAAAAAGCCGGTACATCCGGCCGGAAGAAGCGATCCGGGCAATTCTGGAAAGCGGCGGTATCCCCGTGCTGGCTCATCCCTCCTATGGGAGCGGCAGCCAGATGATCATCGGCAAAGAAATGGAAGACCGTCTGATCCGTCTGATGGAGTACGGGCTGCAGGGTATTGAGGCATATTATTCCCAGTTCACGGAAGTTTTGGTGAAAGAACTGGTGGAACTTGCCGGGAAATACAGCCTGTATGTTACAGCGGGGAGCGATTATCACGGGAAAAATAAAGTAAATGAGCTGGGAGTCACGCTGCTGGGATCTGTGTCGGATGGTCCGCAGGGACTGAGGAATTTTCTGGAAAAAGTGATTGAGATCTCGGCAGAAAGAAAAGATATCTGAGTCTGTCCATCCGGGCGGTGCAGAGTGAAAAGGAGAGGAACAGAATGAAGAGTATTAATCTTGAAGATTTGAAAAATGTGGCAGGGGGAACAGCCGGAACAGAGACGGCAATAGGTACGGTCCTGAAAGAAAACCAGGCTGCCGTATGCGGAATGGGAACGGCAAAGCCTGCCTTACCGGCAGGTATGAGTACGGAAAATATCAGAACCGTGAAAGCCCAGTGCCCTGGATGCGGTAAAAAGACAATGTTTTATATCGGTTCCGGAGCCCAGTCTACATGCAGTGCCTGTGGATATGTCCGTCTGGATCTGTAATCTGTAAAGGGTTGACGGATGGGGACGGACTTTAAAA
Organism: uncultured Lachnospiraceae bacterium; assembly: GCA_902783945.1. Lineage (GTDB taxonomy): Bacteria > Bacillota > Clostridia > Lachnospirales > Lachnospiraceae > Bilifractor. The sequence continues at coordinate 822 of CACZSZ010000058.1, read as the reverse complement.
AACAGGCAGAAATGAATCCTTCTGCCTTTGTGCTGCTGGCGGATTATGTTCCCGGCATCATACAGGAGATCCGGTATTACACGACTTATAATTTTGTGGGAGACAGGATCGACGGCTACGAAGAACCCTGTGCGCTGCTGACAAAAGAAGCGGCCAGAGCGCTGAAGACGGCAGCCGGGGAGATGCAGGTACACGGATATCGGCTGAAGGTTTTTGACGCATACCGGCCGGCGGCCGCTGTCCGTCATTTTACCCTGTGGGGGATCGAAGATACGGATATTCGCATGAAGCCGTATTTTTATCCGGAACTGGAAAAACAGGAGCTGTTCAAAAAAGGATATATTGCCAGCAAGTCCAGCCACAGCAGAGGAAGCACGATCGATCTGACGCTGCTTGACATGCAGACGGGAAAAGAGTTGGATATGGGCAGCCCCTTCGATATGTTCAGCGAAGTATCACACCCGGATTACCGGGGGATCACGGAGGAACAGTACGAAAACCGGATGCTTCTGCAGAAAGTCATGATACGGAACGGATTCCTGCCGATCGACTGTGAGTGGTGGCATTTTACACTGGATAAAGAACCGTTCCCGGACACTTATTTTGAATTTCCGGTCTCAGCGGAATATCTGAAACGCTCTTTGTAAGAATCTGTACCGAAATCATTTTTCGGACAAAGAAATAGTCTGCATGCCGGACAGGCGGGCAGACTATTTCTTTTGAAATAAACCTCTGACGCAGAGGGCGGGATTCGAACCCGCGCACCGGGAACCGGCCTAAAGCATTTCGAGTGCCTCCTCTTGGACCACTTGAGTACCTCTG
>CACZSZ010000057.1 GCA_902783945.1 uncultured Lachnospiraceae bacterium | reverse complement strand
GAACTGCGCCGGATGTACGAGCGTCAGCATCATGTATCATCCGGACGGCAGTTTTCTGAAACCGTTTTTCATCACGCGGCCTCCGCTCCACACATTCCTGGATGTGGATATCATTGCGGCGGCGCCGGCCCGGTATATGTGGGCGGGCATGGGCGACACGTATGCCAAATATTTCGAGGCGGCCATGTCCTCACGCGGAGAGGAATTGAGCCACTATGTCGGTCTCGGTGTCACGATCAGCCGGATGTGTCTGGATCCCGTCCTGAAATACGGAGAAAAGGCGCTGCGGGACAATGAGGCGGGTATCGCTTCGCCGGAACTGGAGAATATCGTTCTGGCTATTAATGTGACAACGGCACTTGTTTCCATCCTGGTCACCAAAGACAGGATCATCGATTACAATACGGGACTGGCCCATGCCATCAATTACGGCCTTACGTCTTATCCGGAGGTAGAGCATGAGCATCTGCACGGAGAGATCGTATCATTCGGCGTACTGGTCCTGCTGCTGGTAGAGTCGCAGAAGGATCCTGCATTCCGGGACATGTTTGAACGCATGTATGCTTTCAGCAGGAGCGTAAAGCTGCCGGTGCGCCTGGAGGATCTGGGACTGACGGAAGATGACACAGGCACAGTTATCGACAAAGCCCTGGCCATGCCTGATATCGACCACAATCCGTACTGCATCACACGGGACATGATGGTGCAGGCATTTGAGAAGCTGAAAGAAAGATATTGAATTATCCGAGGGAATGAAGAAATGAATACAAAAAGAAAAACATCCGGTGCGCTGATCATGGGAGTAGCCTTTATCTGGTTCACCACGCACTTCGGAGGTGGGTTCGCTTCCGGGGCACAGTTGTTTTCCTATTATCTCCGTTACGGGATCTGGTGCCTGATCATGCCGGTGATCGCCATGGCGTACAATGCCTTCTTTTTCACATACTGTCTGCGTTATGCGAGGAAGCATGAGGTGTACGATTACCGGTCCTACAACAACAGCTTTTACGGGAAATTTGCACCGGTGTTCTCCAATCTGTTTGAGTTTCTGTATATCGTGGTCATGTGCGTCGCACCGGCCGTAGCATTTGCGACAGGCGGCGCCACGCTGAGCGCAGTCACGGGACTTCCGTATCTGGTCTGCACGCTGATCATCGGTGTTTTCATCTTTGTGGTGGCTATTTTCGGAACCGATATTGTTAGAAAAGTTTCGTCTGTTCTGTCAATCGTGATCATCGCCGGACTGGTCGCCGTCTGCATTCCCAATATCATCGTCAATGCAGACGGGATCCGCGCATCGGCGGCAGCGATGCAGGCAGCGCCCGTACCATTCGGAAAAGCTCTGTATTCCGCATTCCTGTACGGAACCTTCCAGCTCTGCAATGTAGCTGTATTTGTGCAGCACGGGCGTGTCTATGAAGAACCGAACGACGCCGGAAAGAGTATGCTGGCCGGATGGGTCCTCAATTCCGCACTGATGGTCATGGTCGTACTGGGGATTATGACAGTGTATGCCCGTCCGGAGATGGCGGAACAGTCCGTGCCGACACTCTTCATGGTGCAGCAGGGAGTCGGAGGCGGTGTGCTGACTCCGGTCATTTCGATCCTGATCATTCTGGGAGCGGTGACTACAGCAGTCAACATGGTCGCGGCCATGGTCAAGCGTGTCGGCAATGCGATCGAGACACCGGAGGAAAAAGAACTGACAGAGCAGGGAAAACCGATCCGGAAAACGATCCTGATCGCGCTGGTCTGCTGCCTGGCCGATTTCGGCATCGCGCAGTTCGGACTGCTGACGCTCATACAGAAGGCATACAGTTTCATTGCGTATCTGGCTATTCCGGTCATTCTGATCCCCTATGTGATCCATATGATCGTGACCCGGTTCGACACCAGGGAATGAGGACAGGATTCTGACGTGCGATAATATATTTTTTCTGAATGTTCAACGGACGCCTCTGCCCACATGTTTTTGCCGCTTGCCTGAACCACTTCGCTGAGCTGACGGTTAACTCCGACTAAGTGTCCGGCATATTCACAAAGGCTGTGTTCATATCTCGGACACTAAGTCTGCGTAAACCGTGGATCTCAGCTTCGTTCCTTTCAGAATGCGCGCTTGCAAAAGCATGTGGCCCGTCGGCTGTGAACATCAGGATCCCGACCGGAGTGGAACAGAGACCGACCAAGCGCGAGCGGGTCGGAGTCAGGGTTCTGTATCCAACTGAGTTATGTACCTTTGCAGTTAGATAGGTAAATACGAAGCCGTCCCTCGTATATATATCAAGCTATGCATTGTTGACGTTTTTAGGTACTTGCGGGATCCACTGTCTACGCAGACTTAGGATCCGGGATATGAGCGTATAAATCTGGCGAATATCCCGGATCCTTAGTCGGAGTTGGCAGTTAGCCCGGAAGACCGTTGTCAACGCATAGCGGATATATATACGAGGGACGGCTTCGTTTCAGTGACTGTTTACGGAACGTCCGGCAGGTTGCCGGCTATGATGTTGGCGACATGGACGGCAGTGATGCCGGCCTCATAGGCTTTCAGCAGGGTACTGTAAGTATCTTCGACAAGCAAACAGGAAGAGAGCGGCACACCGGCATTGCGGGCCGCTTTTTCAATGACAGGGATCTTTTCACCGTCATGAAATACATAATAGAAATCCTCGAACAGATCCGGATAATTTTTTTGTATGAATGCTGTTTTGGCAGCATGCTCATTCGGATGCAGACAGGAGGACAGCACGAACAGGCGTGTGCCGCCGCTGTGCAGCTTTTCGGCAAAGGAACGGACCGGAGAAAGCGGCCGGCAGAAGTCGTAACCGTGCACCCCGGTTTTTTCGCAGTAAGCCATCCACCCGCCTTCTGTAAACCCGATATCCATGCGGCCGTCTTCGTGCGGGTACTGCGGAGCACTCAGGGTACCGTCGACGTCAAAAAAAGCCAGTTTTATCGAATCGCATATCATTTGATCACGTTCTCCCATGTTAAAAACTGTGTTCCTGCCGGGCTGAGACAGTCCGGGCAGATGCATTATACCATAAGAGAATGGAAAGCACACCGTTCCTATTTTTAGTGGAAATATCATGGTTTTTGTGTTATAAGGGTAATGTATGCGGCATGCATACTATCGTTTCGGAGGGCAAAAAGCTTATTTTGCCCCATTTTGTGTTGCTTAATGGCGGTTTTAGAAGGGAAAACAGATTGATTCGGATTTTATTCGTCTGCTGGGGCAACATCTGCCGTTCGCCCATGGCGGAATTCGTTATGAAGGATCTGGTGCGTGAAGCCGGGCTGTCAGATCAGTTCGAGATCGCATCGGCGGCGACCAGCGATGAAGAAGTATGGGGCGGGCGAGGCAACCCGGTATACCCGCCGGCCCGTAAGGAACTGGAGCGGCATGGTCTTTCCTGTGAAGGAAAAAGAGCGCGCCAGATGACCCGTTCCGATTATGGGAAATACGATTTTCTGATCGGCATGGAGGGGATCAATCTGCGGTATATGAGGCAGATCTGCGGAGGTGATCCGGAGGAAAAAATGTCCCTGCTGCTCGATCACACGGAACGCCCGGGCGATATCGACGATCCGTGGTATACACGGGATTTTGCCGGTGTGTTCAGACAGATTTCAGAAGGCTGCAGGGCTTTGCTGAAAGAACTGCAGGAAGAGACAGAAAGGAGCAGGCATATATGAAAGGAATCATTCTGGCAGGCGGTGCGGGAACAAGACTGTATCCGCTCACAATGGTAACATCCAAACAGCTGCTGCCGGTCTATGACAAACCGATGATCTATTACCCGCTTTCTACGCTGATGCTGTCCGGAATCCGGGATATCCTTATCATCAGCACACCGGAGGATACACCGCGCTTCGAGGCGCTTCTGGGTGACGGGAGTCAGTTCGGCATCTCGCTCTGTTACAAAGTGCAGCCGAGCCCGGATGGTCTGGCACAGGCCTTCCTCCTGGGAGAAGAGTTTATTGGCGAAGAAGCGTGCGCCATGGTATTGGGCGACAATATTTTTTACGGCAACGGATTCGGACGGATCCTCCGGGAGGCCGTACGTGATGCGGAAGAGGAAAAGCGGGCTACAGTATTCGGATACTATGTCAATGATCCGGAGCGGTTCGGCGTTGTGGCCTTTGACGAAAATGGGAGGGCGACCAGCATCGAGGAGAAACCTGCGCAGCCAAAATCCAATTATGCGGTGACGGGACTGTACTTTTATCCTGCCGGTGTCTCTCAGAGGGCAAAGCAGGTAAAGCCTTCCGCGCGCGGAGAACTGGAGATCACGACGCTCAATGAGATGTATCTGCAGGATACGCTTCTCGATGTGCAGCTTCTGGGCCGCGGCTTCGCATGGCTGGATACGGGAACCATGGACAGCCTGGTGGAGGCGGCAGACTTTGTGCAGATGATCACAAAGCGGCAGGGTATCACGATCTCTGCCCCGGAAGAGATAGCTTTTAAGAATGCCTGGATCAGCAAAGACAGGCTGATGGAGTCGGCAGAGCGCTACGGAAAGTCTCCGTACGGTGCTCATCTGAAAGCTGTTGCACAGGGAAAAGTCAGATATTAAGGAGGATACAATGACGGTAATCGTAACCGGCGGAGCCGGTTTTATAGGGGCAAATTTTATATTCCATATGCTGGCGGATCATCCGGATTACAGGATCATCTGTCTTGACAAACTGACCTATGCCGGCAATCTGTCGACGCTGAAGAGTGTGATGGACAGGCCCGGATTCCGGTTTGTAAAACTGGATATCTGTGACCGAGACGGTGTGTATGCGCTGTTTGAGGAAGAAAAGCCGGATGTTGTCGTAAACTTCGCCGCGGAAAGTCATGTGGACCGGTCCATAGAGGATCCTTCCATTTTCCTGCAGACTAATATCATCGGCACCAGCGTGCTCATGGATGCATGCCGGAAATACGGGATCACCCGCTATCATCAGGTTTCAACGGATGAAGTGTACGGGGATCTGCCGCTGGACCGGCCGGATCTGTTCTTTACGGAGGAGACGCCGATCCATACTTCGTCGCCGTACAGCTCTTCCAAGGCCGGTGCGGACCTGCTGGTCATGGCGTATCACCGCACCTTCGGGCTGCCCGTGACGATCAGCCGGTGCTCCAACAACTACGGGCCGTATCATTTTCCGGAAAAGCTGATCCCGCTGATGATCGCCAACTGCCTGAACGACAAGCCGCTTCCTGTTTACGGGGAGGGACTGAATGTGCGTGACTGGCTGTATGTGGAAGATCACTGCAAAGCGATCGATCTTGTGATCCACAAAGGCCGTGTCGGAGAGGTCTATAACATAGGCGGCCACAATGAGATGCGGAATATCGATATCGTGAAGCTGATCTGTAAGGAACTGGGCAAACCGGAGTCGCTCATCACACATGTAACAGACCGCAAGGGTCACGATATGCGCTACGCTATCGATCCTACGAAGATACATAACGAGCTGGGCTGGCTTCCGGAGACCCGTTTTGAAGACGGGATCAAAAAGACGATCCGGTGGTATCTTGACAACCGTGACTGGTGGGAGGAGATCATCTCCGGAGAATACCGGAATTACTATGAAAAAATGTACGGATCGAGAGAAACTGTATAAACAGGACATTACAGCACCGGAAAACAGGTGAATGATACTATGGATAATTTTAATGAGAACCTGAAAGGTGAAAAAAAAGAAATAACGGATCCGCTGCAGGAAACAGATGTGAATATCTACCAGAAAAGTCTGGAACAGCAGGCAGATAATCTGCAGGATGCAGGGGCGCGCCGCATGCAGCAGGAACAGCAGAGAATGTGGGAAGAACAGAGGCGGCAGCAGGCCCGGAGACAGAGAGAAGGCTCCGTCCGATACGAAAAAGGGTACTACGACGGCTATGCGGATGCGCTGGACGAGATCAATGAGCGTCTGGCAGCGGAAGAAGAGGATGAGTACGACTTCGGCAGACATTACAGCGGGAAGGACCGCAAAAAGAAAAAACGGGTCACATACGAAGAAGTATATGGCGGAAATGTATATGACGATGAGGAACCCGTTGTCCGGCAGAAAAGAAAGAAACACCGCGGTCATCCGATTCTGACCACGATCATCGTACTGATCATTCTTATCCTGGTCGGGGCATTTTTCCTGGCAAGAGCATTGTTCGGAAGAGTTACGCGTGTGGATCCCGTCGCGGATCAGGCGGCCGATGCGCACGCCAATGCGGTGGGAGTTATTCTTGAAAAGGATCCTGCGGTAAAGAATATCATGCTGATCGGCTCGGATGCACGCAGCTCGGATGGTACGCGGCAGCGCTCGGATACCATGATCCTGTGCAGTATCAATACCAATACCAGCACGATCACACTGACCTCTTTTATGCGGGACATGTATGTGCCGATCCCGGATTATGGATATGATAAGCTGAATGCTGCGTATGCTTACGGGGATATGCTGCTTCTTGATGAGACGATCCAGGAAGACTTCCGTGTTGACATCAACGGCAATGCGGTGGTCGATTTTGACGGGTTCATACAGGCGTTGACGGCTGTCGGAAATATCAATGTGGAACTGACGCAGGAAGAGGCGGATTATCTGAATGGCGGCGGATGGGAAGACCAGGGCTTAAACGGCAATGACGGTACCTGGAATCTGCAGGCAGGAATGAATTCTCTGACACCGGCACAGGCCCTTGCCTATTGCCGTATCAGGTACATTGGCAACTCGGACTGGGATAGAACGGAACGGCAGCGAAAAGTGATCATGGCAGCCTTTTCACAGTTCAAACACAGCAATCCGATCACACAGTACAGTGTGATCTCAGACGCACTGGGCAGTGTGACAACGGACATGTCGAATATGACGTTAATGAGCCTGCTGTTCCGTGCTCTGCTGCTGCGTAATTCCGAAGTGGAAAACTATCTGATCCCGGTAGAAGGCACCTACTATATAGATTTCATTGACGGAATGGATGTGCTGGTTCCGGATCTGGAACAGAACAGTGCATATCTCAAGGAGTTTATTTATGGATGAAAAAGGGCTCATGACCTCGCTTGAGCAGACCGGGAAAAAGCAGTCCGGCCTGCTGCGGATCCTGGTGATCGTCAATGTGATCATGGCGGCAGTGATCGTGACTGCGTTTGTCCTGCTGGTACCGAAGACCCTTTCCATGTTCGGAGCATTGCAGGAGGCAGTGACCGAGCTGCAGGAATTGTCTTCCTCGGCACAGGAATCCATGGACGGGATCAATGAGATCGTCGGAGAAGCCAATACGATCATGAATGATGCGGACCAGATGGTGAAGGATGCCAATCAGATCATGAATGACAATGCTGCCGGCATGCAGCAGGCATTGGAAAATTTCAACAGCGTAGATTTTGAGACATTGAACAAAGCCATCAACAATCTGTCGGATGCAGTGGAACCGCTGGCAAATCTTGCGAATATGTTTAACTGAGTACAGAGAAGGAAAGTTACGTACAGCACAGGAAGGGAGATCTACATGCCGGAAAAACCGATACGGAGAAAGAAAAAGGTCGAAGAGGGCGGCGAAGGTGTTCAGCGCCGTGAAGAAGCCCGGACCGACGGACCGGTAGGAAGAAAAGAGGGAGAACTGAAAGAAAAGACCGGACAGGGAAACCGGCCGTCCGGTGAGCGCCCGGGACAGAGCGGCAGACCCGCCGGCAGGCCGGGACAGAACAGCCGTCCGGGAAGTGCCGGTGACCGAGGCACACTGGATAACCTGGCCCAGCTGGGGAATCTGCTCGGCGGCGGAAACGGAAACGCGGGCAGCAGTTCAGGAAACACTCTCGGCGGACTGGGAAATCTGCTCGGCGGCGGAAACGGAAACGCGGGCACCAGTTCCGGGAACAATAGTCAGAATACGACGAACCTGTTCGGCAATGCAGGCGGCGGCAACAACGGCGGAGGGACTAATTTTAATGTTCCTTCAGGCGGCGGACAGAGGCGCGGCGGATGCAGCAGGATCCTGCTGATCCTCGTTGTGCTCGTCGTGCTGTATTTCCTGGTTCGTTCCTGCATGGGAGGAAGCCCGGCTTCTTCCGCCGGAAATACATCCGGACAGAATACCGGCACGACAAGTACCGTTAACAGCGGTACGGCGAATACCGGCAACAGCGGTACAGCAGATACAGCCGGTACCGGCACGGCAGATACGGTCAACAGCGGCACAGCAAACACTGTGAATACCGGCAGCAGCTACGGCAGTCTCGACAGCCTCTTCGGCAATACGATTTCCAACAGTGGCTGGACGACTAGTTCCGGTACTGGACAGCTGGACTCTTCCGTTCTGAACGGTGCCCGTCCCAAGCGGACAAAAATCTATGGAAACGGACAGGATGTGGTGACGATCATGGTCTACATGTGCGGCACCGATCTGGAGTCCCGCAGTGCCATGGCTTCACGGGATCTGCAGGAAATGCTGAATGCCACACTGAATAATCCGAATCTGCGGCTGCTGGTTTATACCGGAGGGTGCAGAAGATGGCAGAACAACATTGTCAGCAATCAGACGAATCAGATCTATGTGATTTATAACGGACAGCTCAGCTGTCTGGAAAATAACGTGGGCAGCAAGCCGATGGTCGATCCGGCCACGCTGACAGAATTCATCCGGTACTGTGCCAAGGTGTCTCCGGCTAACCGCTATGACCTGATCTTCTGGGATCACGGCGGCGGCTCCGAGAGCGGTTACGGTTATGATGAAAAATACAGTACGATGGGAGCCATGAGCCTGGCCGGGATCAACAAAGCCCTGTATGATGCAGGTGTCACCTTTGATTTCATCGGTTTTGATGCCTGTCTGATGGCAACAGTGGAAAATGCGCTGGTTGTTGGCAATTATGCCGATTATCTGATCGGGTCGGAGGAGACGGAACCAGGTGTCGGCTGGTACTACACGGACTGGCTCACCAGCCTTGCGGCCAATACGTCCATGCCTACTCTGGAGATCGGCAGACAGATCGCAGACAGTTTTACCAACGCCTGTGCCACGACCTGTTACGGGCAGGATACGACACTTTCTGTTGTCGACCTGGCAGAGCTGGCTTATGCAGTCCCGTCCAATCTGACGGCGTTTGCCACTTCGACAAGAAAACTGATCGAAAATAATCAGTATCAGACCGTCTCCAATGCGCGCAGCAGCGCTAAGGAATTTGCCGCATCCACAAGGATCGATCAGGTGGACCTGGTTGATCTGGCACAGAATATGGGCACGCAGGAGGGGAAAAAACTCGCAGATGCCGTACTGGGAGCGGTAAAGTACAACACTACTTCACGAAGTGTCCGTGATGCCTATGGTCTGTCTGTGTATTTCCCGTATTCACGGTCCTCAAAGGTCGACAGCATGGTCAGTACCTACGAGACGATCGGTATGGACGAAGAATACGCGCGCTGCATCCAGGAGTTTGCTTCCATGAACGTGGCCGGCCAGGTAGCTTCAGGCGGTACGGCTTACGGAATGGATACACTGCTTGGACAGCTCCTGGGCGGCGGATTCGAGGGTTCCTACGGCAATTCCTATGGCGGATACAGTGGAGCCTATACCAACAGTTCCTACAACACATCATCCGATTCCGGTGCGGATCTGATCTCGCAGCTGCTGTCGGCGTACCTGAGCGGCGGCCGCAGTTCAGTCGCGGGCCTGACTGCCGAGAATACAAAGTTCCTGGATTTCCTGGATGTGGATTCGGCAGCTGCTTATATTGACGAAAAACTGTTTGATCCGGCAGATCTGGAATGGAAAGAAAATGCGGACGGCGACAGGATCATTGCCATGAGCGATGAACAGTGGTCAAAGCTGAACTCGCTTCATCTGAATTTCTTCTATGATGACGGCGAAGGCATTCTGGATCTCGGAATGGATAACCTGTACGATACAGATGACGACGGCAACCTGCTGGAGCCGCAGGACCGTACATGGATCAGCATCAACGGAAAACCGGTTGCCTACTATAGTGTGAGTGAGTCCGGTGACGAAGAGGACTATACCATTATCGGACGGGTGCCGGCCGAGGTCAACGGCGAGAATGCAAATCTGATCGTGGTCTTCAATTCGGAAAATGAGGACGGTTTCGTAGCCGGAGCCGTATATGATTACGAAGAAAAAGATATCGATGTGATCGCCAAAAGCCTGATTGGGTACGAGAGTCCTGAGACAGCTTTCATGGCGGGCGGAAAGAGTATTACCTGGAATGAAGATCTGGAGGAAAACTATGAGATCCGTTTCCTCTGTGACAGCTATGATCCGGAGGGAGAATACCAGGGAACATATTATATCGGTGATCAGCTGACGGTTGCTTCCTGGGGCGAGCTGACGATCAGCAACAGGGATGCCGGAAGCGGTACGGTGTATGCTGCCTATGTCTTCACGGACATCTTCGGCGAAAAGTTCTGGACACCGTTCCTGAAATTGTAGAAGATAACAGAAACAAAGTGTCCGAAAGAGGAAAGGATTAACAAAAGCCTCATACCGGAAAAAGAACAAGGCTGCCGCAGTCATACGGCAGCCTTGTTCTGTAAGTGATCATATATTATTTCAGGTTCTGCATCTTCAGGGCACGTACTTTCAGCGGCAGACCAAACAGGTTGATGAATCCGGTCGCGTCCGTGTGGTCATACAGATCACCGGTCGTGAAAGAGGCGAGGGAGTCATCGTACAGGCTGTAAGGCGAGGTAGTTCCGGCCTTGATGATATTGCCTTTGTACAGTTTCATTTTGACTTCGCCGGTCACATATTTCTGTGTGGATGTGACGAATGCCTGGATTGCTTCACGAAGCGGCGTGAACCACTTGCCTTCATACACGATCTGGGCGAAATGGCTGCCGAGATTCTTCTTGGTTTCCATTGTCTCGCGGTCGAGGATCAGCTCTTCCAGCTGATCATGTGCAGCCATCAGGATCGTGCCGCCGGGAGTCTCGTAAACACCGCGGGATTTCATGCCGACAACACGGTTTTCTACGATATCGACAATGCCGATACCGTTGGCGCCGCCCAGAGCGTTCAGCTCTTTGATGATCTCTGCGACGGTTCCCTTCTTACCGTTAAGGGAAGTCGGGACACCTTTTTCAAAAGTCAGAGTAATCTCTGTTTCTTTATCCGGAGCTTTTTCCGGCGTAACGCTCATGACGAGCAGTTTGTCATAGTTCGGTACTACAGACGGGTCTTCCAGTTCCAGTCCCTCGTGACTGATGTGCCACAGATTCCGGTCACGGCTGTAGCCTTTGCCCATGGAGAATGGAAGGTCGATGCCGTGTGCCTTGCAGTATTCAATTTCTTCTTCGCGGGAATTCATCCCCCAGACTTCCGGCATGCGCCAAGGAGCAATGATCCGGATATCAGGTGCCAGGGCGTGGATACCCAGCTCGAAACGGATCTGATCGTTGCCTTTGCCCGTAGCGCCGTGACAGATCGCCGATGCACCTTCTTTGCGGGCAATCTCGACGAGCCTCTTGGCGATGACCGGACGGGCCATCGAGGTGCCGAGCAGATAGCTGTGTTCATAAACAGAGCCGGCCTGCACACAGGGCATGATGAAGTCATCGCAGAATTCGTCGACGACATCTTCTATATATAATTTGGAAGCACCGGAAGCAAGTGCACGCTCTTCCAGATTATCGTCTGTCAGTTCTTCTTCCTGGCCGCAGTCTATGCAGACACAGACTACATCATAGCCGAAGTTTTCTTTCAGCCAGGGGATGATGGCGGTGGTATCGAGCCCGCCGGAATAGGCAAGTATGACTTTTTCGCTCATTGCTGTTTCCTCGCTTTTTCAAAATTCTGATTACATGACACTTTATTAAGAATGCCGCCGGAAACGGGATATGACCGGACCGGGACATTTTTGAATGCCTGTATATAATACAATACGGATACAGGAAATGCAAGTACGGTAATGTATTTTTTTGAGCAATAATGCATAAAAAGGCATATAAATGCATAAATATACATAAATAAGGATTGACAGGATCATAAATAGGAGATAATCTGTTCGGGAAAGACTGTTCACAGGTAGAGCAAAATCCCGCAGATCACGCGATCACCCTATGTATACGGGTGCGGCGGATGAAAAATACGGTTGAAGCGGGAGGAGGACATTTTTATGATCAAGGCAGGAATAATAGGAGCAACGGGATATGCAGGCGGCGAGCTTGTGAGACTGCTGCTCCGGCACAGTGAAACAGAATTGATCTGGCTCGGATCCCGCAGTTACACGGGACAGAGGTATGCAGATATATACAGAAACATGACGTCTCTGGAAGATGCTGTATGCAGTGACGATAATATGCAGTCGCTTGCTGAGGAGGCGGACGTGATCTTCACGGCCACACCGCAGGGATTTTGTGCAGGGGCTGTCAATGATGACATACTGAAAAAAACAAAGATCATTGATCTGTCTGCAGATTTCCGTCTGAAAGATGTGAAGGTGTATGAGGAGTGGTACAAGATCCGTCATGCTTCTCCGCAGTTTCTGGATGAAGCGGTATATGGTCTGTGCGAATTGAACAGAAAGAAAATAAGCGGTGCAAGGATCATTGCCAATCCGGGATGTTACACAACATGTTCGATCCTGACCCTCTGGCCGCTGGTCCGGGAAGGACTGATCGATCCCGATACGATCATCATTGATGCCAAGTCAGGCACATCCGGTGCGGGACGCGGAGAAAAACTTCAGAACCTGTTCTGCGAGGTCAACGAAAACGTAAAGGCTTACGGCGTGGCAACGCATCGTCATACACCGGAGATCGAAGAGCAGCTGTCTTATGCAGCAGGGCGCGGGATCAGACTGAATTTCACGCCGCATCTGATCCCGATGAACCGGGGGATCCTTGTCACAGCGTATGCGGATCTGGCTGCAGAAGGGATCCGGAAAGAAGAAATCCGCGGTGCATATAAGAAGTACTATGGTTCCGAACCGTTTATCCGGCTTCTGGGAGACGGTGTCTGCCCCGAGACAAAATGGGTAGAGGGCAGCAATTTCACGGACATTGGATTCTGTCTGGACGAGCGGACAGGACGTGTGATCGCCATGGGAGCACTGGACAACCTGGTCAAAGGTGCAGCGGGACAGGCCGTACAGAATATGAATCTGCTGTTCGGACTCCCGGAAAATACAGGACTCGACATTGTACCGGTATTCCCCTGAGGGAAGAGAGGAGAAAACATGGAATTTATTCCGGGCGGCGCAACAGCCGCAAAAGGATTTCAGGCGGCGAGCTGTGCCGCAGGTATTAAAAAGAACGGGACGGCGGATATGGCCATGCTGTACAGCGCGGTTCCCTGTGCGGCAGCCGGTACGTTCACGACGAATATCGTAAAGGCAGCCCCTGTTCTCTGGGATCGGGACATCGTGCAGAACAGCGGGATGGCGCAGGCTGTCGTGATCAACAGCGGAGTAGCCAATGCCTGTACCGGGCAGGAGGGATATGAGAGCTGCAGGAAGACCGCCCAGGCAGCCGCAGAAGCACTGAAGATCGGGGAAGATGCGGTATTTGTGGCATCGACCGGTGTGATCGGACAGCAGATCCCGACAGACAGGATCCTTGCGGGTGTAAAGCAGATGGCGCCGCAGCTGGCAGAAGGAACAGAGGCGGGAGCGGCAGCGGCAAGGGCGATCATGACGACAGACACTGTACCGAAAGAGACGGCCGTCACCGTTGAGATTGACGGAAAGACAGTGACGGTCGGCGGGATGTGCAAAGGCTCCGGTATGATCCATCCCAACATGTGCACGATGCTCTGTTTTGTGACCACAGATGCTGCCGTTTCCGGAACGATGCTGCAGAAAGCTCTTTCCGGCATCGTACAGGATACATTCAACATGGTCTCGGTCGACGGGGATACGTCAACTAACGACACTGTTCTGCTGATGGCGAACGGCCTGGCAGGAAATGATGAGATAGCTGCTGAGAATACGGCGTATGAAATCTTCTGCGCTGCTCTGAAAGAGGTGTGTACCTCGCTGGCAAAAAAAATCGCCTCGGACGGAGAGGGTGCCACAAAACTGTTCGAGACAAAAGTGGTGCATGCAGAGAATAAGGAGCAGGCCGTGACGCTTTCCAAAGCGGTCATCACGTCAAATCTCACAAAAGCTGCCATATTCGGTGCGGATGCCAACTGGGGAAGGATCCTGTGTGCCATGGGGTATTCCGGAGCTGCTTTTGATCCGGACAAAGTCGATCTCCGTTTCGAGAGTGCGGCCGGACAGATCTGTATCATGGAAAATGGAACAGCACTGCCTTTCAGTGAAGAAGAGGCGACCCGGATCCTTTCGGAGAAAGAGGTGCGGGCTCTGGTGGATCTGCATCAGGGCGAAGCCGAAGCCGTCGCCTGGGGCTGTGACCTGACATATGATTACGTTAAGATCAACGCGGATTACAGGAGCTGAATTAAAGAAGGAAAGCAGAAAGAAGTAAAGAATATGGTTAAACAAAAGTATCTGGATAAAGCAGAAGTACTGATCGAGGCACTGCCGTATATACAGCGGTTCAACAGGCGGATCATTGTTGTCAAATACGGCGGCAGCGCCATGATCGACGAAGAACTGCAGAAGCATGTGATCGAAGATGTCGTGCTGCTGAAGCTGGTCGGTTTCAAGCCGATCCTGGTACATGGCGGAGGAAAGGAAATTTCACGCTGGGTCGGCAAAGTCGGTATGGAACCGAGGTTTGTGAACGGACTTCGTGTGACGGATGCGGACACGATGGAAGTGGCCGAAATGGTATTGAACAAAGTCAACAAGACTCTGGTCAGTATGGTGCAGTCGCTCGGCGTCAAAGCCGTCGGTATCAGCGGAAAAGACGGCGGTCTGCTTCAGGTGGACAAGAAGCTGTCCAACGGGGAAGACATCGGTTTTGTGGGAGAGATCAAGTCTGTGGATCCCAAAGTGCTGTATGATCTTCTTGATGCGGATTTTCTGCCGATCGTCTGCCCTGTCGGAATGGATGACGGGTATAATCCTTACAATATCAATGCTGATGATGCGGCACGGGCCATAGCAGAAGCGGTAGGCGCTGAAAAACTTGCATTTCTCAGCGATATTGAAGGAGTTCTGACAGATAAAGAAGATCCTTCCACATTGATTTCAGAGCTGACGGTGAAGGAAGCCGGAGAACTGATCGATCAGGGTATTGTAAATGGCGGCATGATCCCAAAACTGGAAAGCTGTATGCATGCGATCAGCGCAGGCGTCAACCGGGTGCATATTCTGGACGGCCGTATTCCGCATTGTCTGCTGCTGGAAATTTTTACAAACAAGGGAATCGGCACGGCGATCCAGCGGGACGAGGAAGAAAAATACAGTAAGCAGATATAGATGGATACGGAATTCGGGGAGAGATCAAAAGATGAACACAGAACAGATAAAACAGACTGTCGAGGAACATGTCCTGCATACATACAACCGGTTTCCTGTGGCATTTGTACGTGGAGAAGGCATGTACCTGTATGATGCGGAGGGAAAGCAGTATCTTGATTTTGCGGCCGGGATTGCCGTACACGCTCTGGGTCATGCACATCCCGTATTTACGGAGGCGGTCAAAAAGCAGGTCGGGACTCTGATCCACACCTCCAACCTGTATTATCATGATCAGCTGGCGGCTGCTTCCGAAAAACTGGCAAAGGCAGCAGAGATGGACAAGGTCTTTTTTACCAACAGCGGCACCGAGGCCATTGAGGGCGCCATTAAGGCCGCACGCAAATATGCCTGGCTGAAAGATAAAAAGAACGATCACGAGATCATCGCCATGCACAACTCCTTCCATGGGCGCAGCATGGGTGCGCTGTCTGTGACAGGAAATGATCATTATCAGGAACCTTTCCGGCCCCTGATCGGAGGGATCCGTTTTGCGGATTTCAATGATCTGGAAAGTGTGAAAGCACAGGTGAATGACAGGACATGCGCCATCATCATCGAGACGGTACAGGGCGAAGGAGGAATCTATCCGGCCGATCCGGATTTTCTTAAGGGACTCCGTCAGATCTGTGATGAGAAAGATATCCTGCTTATACTGGATGAGATCCAGTGCGGCATGGGGCGGACAGGGTATATGTTTGCCTGTCAGAAGTACGGTGTGAAGCCGGATATTATGACAGTTGCCAAAGCAATCGGCTGCGGGATACCTGTGGGTGCTTTTCTGCTGAACAAAAAAACGGCGGAAAATTCACTGGTCCCGGGTGACCACGGTACAACATACGGCGGAAATCCGCTGGCCTGCTGTGCCGTAAGTACAGTACTGGACATTTTTGAGAAAGAAAAAATCGTTGAGCATGTTGCGGAGACCGCACCGTACCTTGAAAAGAAACTGGATGAGCTTGCCGGCGATGTATCCTGGATCAGCGGGCGGCGCGGAGCCGGATTTATGCAGGGACTCGTCGTAACCGGCCGTCCGGTCGGCGAGGTGATCAATGCGGCACTTGAAAAAGGACTTCTGGTCATCAGTGCCGGATCAGATGTACTGCGTCTTGTCCCTCCGCTGATAGCAGACAGGCCGGAGATAGATAAACTGTGTGAGATCCTGCGCGCGGTATAGAGCCGGAACTGCCCCGCACATGGCGTTCCGTTCTGGCGGGGCATACTGATTACATGCAGTCGGATCAATGTTGGGCGCATGGACGCTGAGTCACTGAGCCCATATTCCGGATGTCAAGTCTGTTTTGAGGCTGAATGGCCGCCTGAAGGTATTCCTGACGAAAACAGTTGCCATCAGCAGAGGCATCAGAGTATAATGATGTTGTAAATAAATAGAGAATTAGCAGAGAAGCTTATGTGCGTTAAGTGCCTTCGGACGGGATGAGGCCCGGAGGACGAAAAACGACAACACGTGTTTGCGGTACATATGCTCGCATCCCG